>CANFLL010000053.1 GCA_947447825.1 Chitinophagaceae bacterium
AATTCAGTTTAAGAATGAAACAATTGGCAACTATAATTACGCTTGGGATTTTGGCAATCTTTCTTACAGTAATGTCACTAACCCTTCATTAGTTTATTCGAGTTATGGTAGTTATCCAGTTAAACTAAAGAACACATCTGGTTGCCCTGATAGTGTTACTAAGAATATTAATTTAGCTTTAGTGCCTGATAGTGTAATTGTTACAAACAACACAACTCTTTGTCCTGGCAAAACATTACAATTATCTTCACTTAATGCGTTGGCTTATTGTTGGTCGCCATCTACTGGGTTGTCGGATCCGTCTATTGGTAATCCAACTGTAAATGCGCTTTCAAATTCTACTACTTATAAAGTGAATGCTCTGGTAGAAGGAAAAAATCTTATCACAAACGGAGATTTTTCAATAGGCTATTCAGGGTTCACTTCCGACTATTCATACACCACACCAAATTTATTAGAGAAACAGTTTTATGTTGGCACCAATCCAAGTTTATGGAATGCTGGCATGAGTAGTGCTTGTACTGATCACACAACTGGCAATGGAAATATGCTTTTGGTTAATGGCGCACCAGATGCGAACGTAAATATTTGGAAAGAAACAATAACCGTAAAGCCTAATACCAACTATGCTTTTTCATGTTGGTTGCAGGCATTGTATCCAGTGAACCCCGCAGAATTACAATTCTCTATTAATAATAAAACTATTGGAAACCTATTTACCGCTGTACTCCCAGTATGCAATTGGAGACAATTTTACACCATCTGGAATTCAGGCGATAATAAAACGGCTACAATCTCTATTGTAAATAAAAACTTGATTGTTGAGGGCAATGATTTTGCTCTGGATGATATTTCATTTGCACCAATTGAAAATAAAACTGATTCAATTACGATAATTGTAGATAATTCACTTGCTACTTCCCCCACCATCGATACCACTATTTGCAATGGTCAAACGATAACCCTGAATGCTACTGCTGCCGATAGTTACACTTGGTCAACTTCACCTTATATCAATAATCAAAATCTACATCAATCAAGTCAAATCGTTGCTCCAACAAGCAATACGCAGTTTACGGTTGCAAGATATAATACTTCGGGTTGTTCAGTTAAAGACACATTCAATGTGGTAGTGTCTAATGATAAGCCTTCTTTAGATTTTAGTTTTTCAGAAGATATATGCAACCCTTTATCAATTCAGTTTAAGAATGAAACAATTGGCAACTATAATTACGCTTGGGATTTTGGCAATCTTTCTTACAGTAATGTCACTAACCCTTCATTAGTTTATTCGAGTTATGGTAATTATCCAGTTAAACTAAAGAACACTTCTGGTTGCCCTGATAGTGTTACTAAGAAGATTAATTTAGCTTTAGTGCCTGATAGTGTAATTGTTACAAACAACACAACCCTTTGTCCTGGCAAAACATTACAACTATCTTCACTTAATGCGTTGGCTTATTGTTGGTCGCCATCTACTGGGTTGTCGGATGCTTCTATTGGCAATCCAACTGTAACCGTACAAGCTACACCTACCACTTATTCTGTAAATGCGAAGATTGCCGTAAATAACCTTATTGTAAATGGAGATTTCTCGCAAGACACGGTTGGCTTCTCTACAGAATATACATACGATTCCCACGATGGAAATCCTGCGGGCGTTTATTGGGTGGGTACATCTCCTTATCCATGGCATACTGGTTTTCCAAAATGCCACGACCACACAACAGGGAATGGAAAGTTTATGATGATTAATGGGGATTCGAAAACCAATGCAATAGTATGGAATGAAAATATTGCCATTAAGCGAAATACCAACTATGCTTTTTCTGCTTGGGTAGAATCTCTAACTACCACCCATCCTGCACAAGTACAATTCACTATTAACGGTAAAACAATTGGTAACATATTCACTGCTTCTACTACCACTTGCAATTGGGAAAACTTTTATGTGGTTTGGAACTCAGGAAATTATAGTTCTGCAAGCATTTCTTTAATAGATATTACTACTGCTTCTGGTGGAAACGATTTTGCCATTGATGATATATCCTTTGCACAGCTTACTATTGTTAGAGATTCTATTACTATCTCTCCAGCAAGCACGCCATCAATTAAAATCTTAAATAAGGATACCACTATTTGTGTAAATGATAGTTTTCAATTAGTAGCTACTGGTGCAGAAACTTATAAATGGAATAATGCACAACATTTATCCAATGACACTTTGGCTAACCCAATTGCTAAACCAGCTCAACCCACCTCATTTACCGTAACTGGCTATAATGCTTTGGGGTGTTCAAATACAGCCACATTAAAAGTAGGTATAAATCAACTTCCTATCATTACTATTACCCCCAATACTGGCATCTGTTATGGGGATAGCATTCAGTTATCAGTAAAAAGTAGTTCTGCAAAATATTCTTGGCAATACCAAAACACTTTATCCGCCACCAATATTTCTAATCCTTTTGCCAAACCAACCGATACTACAGAATACAGGGTTGTTGTTGTTGATACAACAACAAAATGTAGCAATAGTGATAGTGTGCAAATTGCTGTATGGCCTTTGCCTACCGTAACTTCTCGTTCGGATACTACTATTTGTTTGCAATCAAGCGTACCATTAACTACCATTGTTACTAATGCTACGAATGTAGTTTGGACACCTAGCTTAGGGTTATCTAGCAATACAGCACTTAGTCCTGTAGTTTCTATTATCAATATTGCCCCAGTTCAATATGTTGTTACAGCCTATAATAGCCATAGTTGCTCGGCAAAAGATACCGTAAACATTGCAGGATGGGCTTTGCCAGTGGTAAAGATTTCGAACACTAACCCAACTTTAATATGCAAAGGAAAGTCTGTGCAATTGATTGCACTTTCTAGCAACACAAAATATTTATGGAATCCATCAACTGGATTGAACAGGGATACTATTTCAAACCCTATTGCAACACCAGATACTACTACTCAATACTTTGTTACCGTTACCGATCAACATGATTGTACAGCAAAAGACTCTACCATTATTGATGTTAAACAAACGCCGAAGTTTGCCATCACTCCAACTAGTGCGTCAATTTGTAAAGGCGATTCTGTATTGATTACTGCATCAGGTGGCAATAAATATGTTTGGGCAAATGCAGTTCCATTCCCTGATTCATCAACTAATAAAGTATTTCCTTTGGTCAATACAAACTATACTGTTACAGCTTATGATACCATCTGTGTTATACGTCAACCATTAACAGTAAGTGTTTTGTTGAATTATTCACCAACAGTAAACATTTATAAAACCAATGATATTGACTGCATTCTAACTACTTCAACTTTAGTGGCTACTGGCGCATCTACTTACTTATGGTCGCCCATTGAATCATTAACTGGTTACACAACTGCTACGCCAATAGCATCTCCCAATCAGACTACTATTTTTAAGTTAAAAGCAACTTCAAGTACGGGATGTGAAACCGATACCAGCATTCAAGTAAACGTCACGAAGGGAGAAATTGAAAACGGTTATTTGGTACCTACAGCCTTCACCCCATCACAAACTACCAATGCTTGCTTTGGGGTGAAAGAATGGGGACATGTAAATAGTTTTAGTATGAACATTTATAATCGCTTTGGGCAAAAGTTATTTTCTACTAATAACCTATCAGGCTGTTGGGATGGTCGTTTCAACGGGATAATGCAAGCCGCAGGAACTTACGTAGTTGAGATACACGCTAGCACTCTTTGCGGTGAGATTAAAAGAAAGGGAACGGTAGTGTTGATAAGGCAATAAATTGGCAACAACACATCGATTCATAGATTAGGAATGAAATAAACGCCCTTTTATACTTCCATCTTTAGTGTATTTAAAGAACATCTTTTTTCTAACTATTATCACCCTTTTTACTTCTTTGCTAAATAGTTTTGCAGACTTTGCAGTTAAATTACCCTCCTTAATTAAAATAAGATGGGGTGCTTATTTTAACACAATTACTTAAAACAGCTCCACCAATCTTTTTTCATTACTAGAAACAAAGGCAGCTTCAATTATCTTCATCACATTAATGCCATCATCTGCACTTACAATTGCATTTGCTCCCTTGGCAATTGACTGATATACTCCATCATAAAAATGATAATAGTTGCCTAGTAAAGTTGGGATGGTATGCCTGATAGTTATTCCGTCTGCATCAATATTCAGTATCCCTTCTTCAGTTTCTGGTTCAGCACACCAAGTGGATAGATTAGGCTTTTCATTCTGTAATAGTTTAGCCTCTTGCAAGTCGGCTCTGTTTTTAACAAAAGACCCCAATGAACCATGAACAATATAGGAAGGCAATAATTCTTTTACAATATATCCTGCCTTCAATCGCACCCGCATTGTTGGATAATAAAATAATAATTCAAAACAATCATCTACTTCCGAAGTAGGTCTTGTAGTGCGGATATCGGCAAACAAAGCTGTTGGCATTCCAAAAAGATACAAGGCTTGGTCTATTATGTGCGGCCCTAAATCTTTCATAATTCCAGCACCAGGTCCTGGCACTTCCTTATGTCCTTTTGGACTCAAGGCTAAATTAAACCGATCGAATCTAAATTCTGCTTCGTTAATTTTACCTAGTTTACCACTATCCACAACAGATTTCACCGTCAGGAAATCACTATCCCAACGCCTGTTTTGAAACACATTAATCACCAAACCTTTTTCCTGTGCTATCGCTTTTAATTCCTCTGCTTCGGCAACCGTGGTAGTAAAAGCTTTTTCCACAACCACGTGTTTTCCTGCTAATAAAGCCTGCTTGGCATAAGAAAAATGCGTGTAAGTAGGCGTGTTTACAATAACTAAATGAATGTTTTCATCTTGCAACAAATCTTCGTATGTGGGAAAGGAAGTAGCATCAGGATAATGTTCTTTGATTAGTTGTTTGCTTCTTTCCCATGCACCTATTAATGTAAACCCCTTATGCAGATTGATAAATGGTGCATGAAACACTCTTCCAGACATGCCAAAAGAACATAAAGCGGCATTGATTGTACTCATTTTCTTATTTATTTTATGTTGATTAAATTGTGATTCATCTTTCTTATCTGATCCTTAGATTCTAATAATGGGTGAATCTTTTTAAAAGGCAGCAACTTCATTCTTCACTAATTTATGGGGGTAAATGTAAAGTAAAAGGTGGGAGATTATCATTTTTCAAGTTCGATGGGTGCATAAAAGTATCCTCAAACGGTCGCCACTTAGCAGGCCGTAAATATAATTATGCCTATACGGTCGCTGTCTGAGTTGCCACACACACAACTCTTTGATAAGCTGCGTGTTTGGGGTAAGCTTCGAGAAAGTTTAGAACTTTCTGAGACTTGGAACGGAGTTCTAAATGTTTATCGGTTTTCCACCTGAAATTAGCGGTAAAACTCATGAGGGATAACAGTCGTTTAATCTGTAAAAGTTGAATTAATGGACACAAAAGAGAAAAGTGTCTTTTGTATGAAGGTGAGTATTACTCACCACTTCCTTATCCACCTGCGCAGTGGCGTTTCTATAAATTGAAAGCTTAATGCAGAAATCAACAGGAGAACTAATAGGTATAGATAGAAAAACCAGTTGGGATGTTGGTAGTAAAAAGGCTTGGTAATTTTATAGAATGCATCGTGTACTGGAATCTGGAGGATATACATTCCAAAGCTAATCTCTCCCAGAAATACAGCCATTTTTCCACTAGTAAGTTTGGTGCATAACCCCGTATTTAATGAAATAATTAAAATAATAAACCCAAAAAAGAGGGCTAAGAAACCATTGTGATAATTAGCAAACGGGATAGGATACCGTAATAGTGCCGCCATACCTGCCAATAGTAGGATAAGGAGAACATCCCAATTTTTGGAAAATCTATCGTAAGTATTCAATAATATCATTCCAAAAAGATTGCCTACTAAGAACTGATTGAAGTGCATCAGTGGAAAATAATAAATAAAATGATGACTAAATGAGTCTTCTTTAATGTTGGTAGGAATGGAAATGAGATAGCTGGAAAGCATTTGCGAGCATAACCAGAAACCTAATATTGCCATAGCAGTAGGACTCAACTGATATTTTTTATAAAATGTATTGTAAACTAAAGGAAATGATAGGTAAAATAACACTTCCACAGAAAGCGTCCATCCAGCTCTGTTTATCGCCATGGCATATTGAGGTATCCACGCTTGTAGCATGGATAGGTTCACTAATACACCATCCCAAGTAATGGAAAAATTGCATATCCACAACATCAGTATGTGGAAGAGCAAGGCAAAGAGATAAACGGGATAAACCCTAGCAAATCTATTTTTATAAAATGTACGCGGAACAATTGGTTGGTCTGATTTGCTGTAAGCAATAATAAGAACGAAACCAGACAACACGAAGAAATAACTGATACCTATGTTGCTAAATAAAAATGAGATGGAAGAATACGTAAAAGGAGGCACATCTAGACCATAATGAAAAACAATAATAATTACTGCCGCAAGGAATCTAGTGAAAGTGAGTTGTTCAATACGCATCCGCAAAAGTAATAGTAGCGGCAACACAATACGAGACATTTAAAGAGGATTCCTCAAAGGGCGCATTGCTGCTTTTTGACTTACTACTTTCAAATTCCTATTTACAACTGCCTATCGTGTTAGCCTCAATACTCAAGATGTAATCCACAAAAACAACCAACCATACAATTGTTAAGAACGTTCTAATCAAACGTTAAGAACCCGTTAATCAAACTACTACAAGCCCCTTACAAATGATGAATTTTAGTTCATAATCTACACTATAATATGCCAACTCGGCGAGTGCCATCTTTGTCATGGAATTAAAAATGAAGGTTATGAAACACATTATCACACTTATCGCAATCGCACTTTTCAGCTTAGTAAAAGTAAATGCACAGTATAATGTATTGCCATTCGGCGTTTCTCTTTGCGGAGCAGAATTTGGCGTAGAAAGCTTACCAGGAACTTATAATGTTAATTATACTTATCCTGATAAGACTGAAATTAAATACTTCGCTAAAAAAGGAGTAACTGTAATGTCTCTTCCTTTCCGTTGGGAAAGAGTTCAAAAAGGAATGTTTGCTCCTTTAGATGTAGTTGAAATGGGTCGCATCAAAACTTTCCTTTCTGATTGCGCTGCTAGCGGTGTAATGGTTGTTTTAAACATGCACAACTTCGCTCGTTACAAAATGAATAATGTAGAATATATCATCGGTAGCCAAGAAGTTCCAGTTGCGGCCTTCAAAGATTTCTGGAAGAAAATGGCTTTCTCTCTTAAAAACTTCGATAACATCTACGCTTTAGACATCATGAACGAACCTCACGATATGGGCCAAAACTCTTGGTTTACTGATGCACAAGAAGCTATTAAAGGTATCAGAGAAGTAAATAGAGAAGTTTACATCATGGTAGAAGGAGAAAGCTATTCTAACGCTGCATCTTGGGATAAAGTGAACGATCAATTAAAATACTTACAAGATCCTGCTGATAACATCATCTTCAATGCACATTGCTACTTTGATAATGACTACAGCGGAACTTATGCTAAAAGCTACGATCAAACATTTGTTAACGAACAAACAGGTGTAGAAAACGTAAAACCATTTGTAAATTGGTTAAAAGCAAACGGTAAAAAAGGATTTGTAGGCGAATTTGGTGTACCTAAAAACGATAGCCGCTGGTTAGTAGTTTTGGATAACTTTCTTCAATATCTTACAGCAAATGGCATTAGCGGTTCTTACTGGGCAGCTGGGCCTTGGTGGAAAAACTACCCACTTTCTTTACACCCTGTTGCTGGTGCAGATCAACCACAAATGAGTGTATATGCAAAATATCTTTCTAATGGTGCTGCTGTTGCTGCAAACACAGTTAACCCTTACACTCACGCAACAAGATAATATTACCCAGTGAAAATAACATCGTTTAATCAGCAGGTTTAAGACCGCCCAGAAATGAGGCGGTCTTTTTATTTATACACCCATTAATAGTAGTAGGATGTCTGCTTGAACCCAACAGGTTAACTAAGGATGCCTCAATAATGCGCTTAAAGTACAATCAGGTCTTTACAATTGGCCTCCAAGCGTACACGTTTTGTTGTAAAGCGTGTACGCTTGAGAGCAAAACGTAGAAGCTTGACGGCAAAGCGTGCACGCTTGAAGGAAAAACTTAGATGCTTCGCGACGAAACTTGCACGCTTCGCCGCAAAACTTGCACGCTTTGCGGCGAAGCGTGCATGCTTGACGGCAAAACTTAGATGCTTTACGGCAAGCGTGCACGCCTGGAAGCAAAACAATCATCCTAAGGCTTCGCATTGCCAAACCAAACTCTAATTATTTATTAATAATTGTATTGTTTCTTTTCAATCGAAAAAAAGAAAAAGTACTTTTTAAAGAGATTTAACCCAGAAAAAGATAAAAATATTTTTGGGTGACGATGAGTAGTGTATCATTAATCAGTTTGTTTTTGGCAATAAGATGTCTACTAATTGTTGATAGAGCAATAGTGCTGCATAATCAAACTACTACATGCACTTGTAAAACATTGATGCCTAAGTAGGCATTAGACCTCTTCGATAATTGCTTTGTGATAAAAAAGAGTGCCTTCTATTTGATTTCTCTGTTTTCTCTGTTTTTTCTGTGCCTTCTGTGGCAAACATTTTATACAATTATGTAGAATTTCTTTGCCACTGAGGCACTGTGGTAACAGAAAAAGAGAGAGAATGGATTTCCGAAGAGGTCTATTAAATAAAAAGGTAGGCTTCGCTAAATGCGAAACCTGCCATAAACAAAAACGCACCTTATCATTGCTGATAAGATGCGTTCTATGAAGTAATTGTGAATCTAGTCAAAACACATTGAACAATTTTCGCTTCAATTCAGTGTGTTTTTTTACTTATTACTTTCAACTTCCTTTCTTATTTCTTCACCACTCCTAATGGTAATACATCTTTTCCATAAACCTCGTTTAGCAAAGTAGCAACGCCAGTGTAGATAGCAGAACCACCACAAACGATTCCTTCGTAACCAGTAAATGTTTTAATGGCTGAATTCTCAGTAGCATCACCAAGGGCCAACAAGAAGAACAAAACAGTAAGGCTAGCAAACACAAACTGAAGTGCTTTGCTTAGTCTGAGCGTTCCGAAAAACAATAGGAAAGTAAAAATACCCCACATAATTAGGTAAGCAATGAGTGCTGTTCCAGAAGTTTTATCAATCCAGCCAAGCTTAGGAAATACAATCAATCCCACCAATGAAAGCCAGAAGAACCCGTAAGATGTAAAGGCTGTTAACCCAAAAGTGTTGTTCTTTTTAGATTCCAGAATACCTGCTATCACCTGTGCAATACCCCCATAAAAGATACCCATTCCAAGTATCATGGAGTTCATTTCGTAAATACCTGCATTGTGCAAGTTTAGTAATACTGTCGTCATTCCAAAGGCGAGTAACCCCAATGGCCCTGGATTGGCTGAAGTGTCTTTAATAGCAATTGTTTGTTGTTCCATAAATGCAATCGTTTTATTGAGTTAATAAATAAGTCGCTAAGATATTTGGTTTGGCAATACTCCAAACAAATTATTCAGAAATTGTTTTATCTAAACATTAATCTGTTGCATAGCCATGAGGTAACGTTTGGTTTTATTTCCAATTTCAAATAAACTCAATTTACTCAACTGTTGTTACCTGATACCTTATCTCCTGATAATATTTCCTATGTGCTAAAGGTGTACGCCCAATGATGGACTTGAAATGACGATTAAAATTGGAGAAATTATTGAAGCCACAATTAAAACATATATCCGCAACAGAATCATGTGTTTCTGCCAATAGTTTAGCCGCATGTCCAGTTCTAACTTCTAATAAAAAGGTAGAGAAGGTCTTCTTGGTCCTTGCTTTAAAGTACCTACAAAAAGCATGAGGGCTAATGTGCGCCACTTTAGCAATGTCTTCTAATGAAATTGGTTTATAAAAATTCTGAAATATGTACTGATAAATATTATTCAATCGTTCTCCTTCCCCTTTTGCAAAATGAAAATCTAATCCTGTTGTGCAAATTGTCTTTGTTTCTGCAGAGGTAGCAATGAGTTGGAGTATATCTAATAGCAAAACAATTCGTTTAGCACCATTACTTTTTAAAAGTTCAATCATAAGTTTTGCGACTAGCTCTCTTGTTTCATTCTTAACCCTTATCCCCGCCTTGGAGCGTTCTAGTAACTGTTTGATGGCAATATTTTCTGGTAGGTCAAAGAAACTAGTACCAAAACAGTCTGGCAAAAAGTGAATTACAATGGCTTCTTCCGATAAACTAGAATCCTTTTCCAGATAACGCTCATCACTTCGCCAAAGATGGGGCAAATTTGGACCAAGCAATATCATATCATTCACCTTAAAATGATGAATCCTATCACCGATGAACTGTCTGCCCGAGCCCTGAATAAAATATACTAACTCTATCTCAGGATGATAGTGCCATTTATTATAAAAGAAGGGAACCAGATCGTGCCTGATACTAAACGAATGCTCATGATGCTTAGGAATCTTTAATAAATGAGGCCTCATTTCAAACAATTTATTGTTAAGTTACCGCAAAATAATAATTATATTTCGTTATAGGTTAAAATAATACAAGAAGTTGCCAATTACTAGTCAAGCGTTCAGAAGAGGTAAAGATAGTTTTGCATCAGGAACAAATCTATTTAACAGCACAAAAAAACGATTCAATTATGAAAGAATTCATTTTGCCACTGCATGAAGTAGGCATGGGAGACATTGAAAAAGTGGGCGGCAAAAACGCTTCTTTGGGCGAAATGCTACAACACATTGTTCCTTTGGGTATTCGGGTACCGGGCGGCTTTGTTATTACTGTTGCAGCCTACAATGCTTTTATAGCACACAATGAGCTAGAAGAAAAGGTAAAGAAATTGGTTGCTGGACTAGAGCCTGAAAACTTAGCTTCTTTACAAGCTTGTGGAAGTACCATTAGACAATTGATTGTGGAAGGTAGTTTCCCTTCCGAACAGGAAGAAATTATCCGAAGCACTTACCATGATTTATGCCTTCATTACAACCAAGATTGGGTTGATGTGGCGGTACGTTCCTCTGCTACTGCCGAGGATTTACCTGATGCTTCTTTTGCAGGGCAACAAGAAACTTACCTTAATGTAAAGGGTGGAGACCAGTTATTATCTTGTGTTAGACATTGCTTTGCTTCCTTATTTACGGATAGAGCCATCAGTTACAGACATAGTTTTGGGTACGATCATTTTGCCGTAAAGCTTTCTGTATGTGTACAAAAGATGGTGAGGAGCGATTTGGCTTCCTCTGGTGTAGCGTTTTCTCTCGATACCGAAAGTGGCTTTAAAGATGTAGTAATCATCAATGGTTCTTATGGTCTTGGTGAAATGGTAGTTCAAGGTGCGGTATCTCCAGACGAGTTTATTGTGTTTAAACCAACACAAGAGAAGGGTTTTGCTTCCATCATAGAAAAGAAATTGGGTAAAAAGGATAATAAGATGGTGTACAGCACCAAGCCCGGTGAAAGAGTTTCTATTATTCATGTGGAGCAAGCAATGCAAGAACAGTTTTGTATGACCGATAGCCAAGCCCTTGAATTGTCTAGTTGGGTTGTGGCTATTGAGAAATACTATTCTGGCATTAAGAATCATTGGTGTCCAATGGATGTAGAATGGGCAATAGATGGTATCTCTAATGAGCTTTTTATTGTGCAGGCACGACCAGAAACCATTCATTCTCGTAAAACTTACAACACTATTGTAGAATATTCTATTGAAGATAAGGATAGAGAAGATAAAGTGATACTGACAGGTATTGCCGTTGGCGATAAGATAGCGAGTGGTGCAGTGCATATTTTAGATGCACACGAATCTGG
Organism: Chitinophagaceae bacterium; assembly: GCA_947447825.1. GTDB lineage: Bacteria > Bacteroidota > Bacteroidia > Chitinophagales > Chitinophagaceae > Parasediminibacterium. The sequence continues at coordinate 11,905 of CANFLL010000053.1, forward strand.
TAAGGTTAAGGGGCATGACTTTATAGCGGGAAGTATATTGGTTACTGATATGACAGACCCTGATTGGGAACCCATCATGAAAAAAGCCGCCGCAATCATTACTAACAAAGGGGGGCGCACTTGCCACGCCGCAATCGTGGCGCGCGAACTAGGCGTGCCTGCAATAGTAGGCTGTGGTAATGCGACTGAACTATTGAAGAATGGAGATCTCATAACAGCTTCCTGTGCTGAGGGTGATGTAGGAATTATTTATAATGGTGCTATTCCATTCCATAAAAATGAATACAATCTAAATAGTTTGCCAGATGTAAATACGCCAGTATTGCTCAACGTGGCATCACCAGATATGGCTTTCCGTTTCTCGCACCTTCCATGTAAGGGCATAGGTTTAGCAAGAGAGGAGTTTATTATCAATAATTATATAAAAGTGCATCCATTGGCACTGCTACATCATCATGAATTGGGCGATGCAGAGCTTACTGCCGCCATCAATAAACTTACTTATGGATATGCTAATGAGGAAGATTTCTTTATTGAAAAGCTATCGCATGGGGTGGCTAAGATTGCGGCAGCTTTCTATCCTAAGAAGGTAATTGTTCGCTTTTCGGACTTTAAGAGCAACGAGTACTTTAACCTATTAGGAGGTAAATATTACGAGCCTAAAGAAGAGAACCCCATGATTGGATGGCGGGGTGCTTCTAGGTACTATTCTGCCCAATACAAGGAAGCTTTCGGCATGGAATGTAAAGCCATTAAGAAGGTGCGTGAAGAAATGGGACTAACCAATGTTACCATGATGATACCGTTTTGCAGAACTGTAAAAGAGTTGCTGCAAGTGTATGAGGTGATGGAAACTTACGGATTGAAACGAGGAGAAGCAGGATTGGAAGTATTTATTATGGCTGAAGTACCTAGCAATGTAGTGATGGCGGAAGCATTTGCAGCACATGTGGATGGATTTTCTATTGGCTCGAACGATCTTACACAATTGGTTCTAGGACTAGACAGGGACTCTTCCTTAGTGGCACACATTTATGACGAACGTAATGAAGCTGTAAAAGCTACCATTGTAACACTGATAAATGCAGCTAAAAAAGCTAAGGTAAAAGTTGGTATCTGTGGACAAGGGCCATCAGACTTTCCAGACTTTGCACAGTTTCTTGTTGAGCATGGCATTGATACTATCTCGGTTACTCCAGATAGTTATTTCAAGACGGTAAATGCTATACATGAAATAGAATTGCACCTTGGCAAAACGGCATAAACTGCATGTATTGTTTTTATTTTAATCAGGTATCATACTTCTATTATTCATACAGGCTTCGCAATTTGCGAAGCCTGTATGAATATTTACAAATCATACAATTTGTCCTAATTTATTTTATAACGATTATCATTATCTTTTGTGTGCATTGTAAATGATCTTCTACAATTGTGTGTTTCCGTATTTAATGTAAAAATGTAAACTCGTTATCATACCTGATGAAAAATATCACATTCAGCAGAAAATCCTACCACTCAATCCCTCCTTTTAAAATGATTGCCCTAGAAGAGCCACCAATCTGGATAGTATAAGCCCCCGATTCTACATCCCAAGTATTCTTTGTTTCATTGAAATACTGGAAAGCAGTCTTTTCTAAGGTTATGGTGATGGTCTTTGTTTCATTCGGTTGCAGATAAACTTTCTCAAAGCCTTTTAATTCCTTATCTGCCCTTTCTATGGCAGATTTCTCTTTATGAACATACAATTGAGCCACTTCAGCTCCTGCCACCTTGCCGGTATTAGTAACGGTAAAGGTTGCAGTAACTGTGTTATTGTCCCCTTTCGTAATCTTTAAATCTTTGTAAGTAAAGGCAGTGTAAGATAATCCATGACCGAAAGCAAATTGAGGTTCTACTTTGTATGTATCAAAATAACGATAGCCCACAAAGATGCCTTCACGATAAACTACCACGCCATTCTTGCCAGGGAAATCTCCCAATTTATGTGCTGGAGCATCTTCTAGCACCTTTGGAAAAGTAACAGGCAACTTCCCCGAAGGATTCACTTTACCCAATAGTACTTCTGCCAAAGCAGTACCACCTTCCATGCCGCCATACCACGTTTCTAGGATGCCTTTTGCATTGCCCACCCATTGCGACATATCAATTGCACCACCGCCCAACAATACCACAATAGTATTGGGATTAGCTGCTACTACAGCTTTTATTAATTCATCTTGCCCAAAAGGCATTTTCATATTGGGTTTATCCACGCCTTCTGCATCAAATACATTATCACTCCACGAGTTGCTATAACCGTGCGTCCAACCGCCAACTACGATGGCTACATCCGATTTCTTAGCTGCATCCACTGCCTCAGCAATCATTTCAGGCGTTGCCACAGCATCCCTTTTTATTTTATATCCTTCGGCATTATTAAAAACAATATTCTTAGCCAATTTCTTCATTCCTTCCAAAGGTGTAACCTCATACAAGGCTTTTACCTGCGAGCTACCACCACTCATGGAGTTTTTACGGTCTGCATTGGCACCAATAACCGCAATAGATTTTAGGTTATTAAGGTTTAATGGAAGTATGTTTTTTTCATTCTTCAATAGAACAATGGATTCTTCAGCCACCTTTTTAGCTACTGCAATGTGTGCTTCTGAACCATACGCTCCCGGAGAAGTTTTGGTGAATGCACTCGATTTATATAGCACTCTTAGTATCCGCCTAACCTTATCATCAATAATACTTTCTGTCACTTTACCACTCTTCACCAGACCCACAACGGTATCGCCCATATAAAAATTAGCGAAAGGCAAGTGCAATGAACCAATATCGCTACCCATCTCCAAATCTGTTCCATTATATAGGGCTTCCATTGTGTTGTGTACAGCACCCCAATCGCTCATCAAAGCACCTTTAAAGCCCCATTCGCCTTTCACAATCTTATTCACCAAATACTCGTTGTGCGTACAATATTGTCCACGAAACTTATTGTAAGCACCCATTATGGTGTTTACGCCAGCATCCATAACGGCAGCTTTAAACCCCGGCAAATAAATTTCGCGCAAGGCTCGCTCACTCATTTGCACATCTACCGTAGTTCTATCTACCTCTTCATTGTTAGCCATAAAATGTTTAACACAAGCAGATACGCCTTGGCTTTGTACACCTTTTATATAACCAACCACCATCTTAGAAATTAAGAAAGGATCTTCACTTTGGTATTCAAAGTTGCGTCCATTTAATGGCGAACGCATGATATTAATACCAGGACCAAGGATTACATTCTTGCCACGATACTTGGCTTCACTGCCTAACACTTCCCCATAAGCAACGCCCAAAGTAGGATTCCAAGTAGCAGCCAATGCCACACCAACAGGCAGATAAGTACCAGAATCATTCACATTCTTAGCGTCCGTCCAAACCCTACCGTGTTCTGAACGTACGCCATGAGGCCCATCCGAAGTAACCAATTCTGGAATACCCAAACGAGGAACACCCGCAGAAGTAAACGATGAATTGGCGTGAATCATCTGCACCTTTTCTTCGATGGTCATTTGTTTGATGAGGCTATTAATTTGGGCTTCATCGCCAGTAGTGGACTGTGCATGAATGGAAGTGGCAGCCCCAATTGCTAGTACCACTGTGAATGTTTTAAAAATCTTATTCATTATTTTATGATTGAACTTATTTGTTGAAAAACCTTTTTTAGTGTTGCTCTTTCTTTTCTATTGAACCACAAACCTACTTTTTCCTATCACCTCTTTCTTTTCATTTGATAGAACTTCTACCGTATAAACGCCCTTTGGCAAACTTGTTTTGCCCGTAAAAATTACATCATTTTTACCAGCATTAAGTGAAGTATTTAAGCTTGAATAAACAACTATACCTGCAATATCTGTAATACGGATTGAAACCTTTTGCGAATCTGCCACTTCAATATGAACCTTAATATTATTTGCAGTAGTAGGATTTGGATAAACGCTAACCAAACCAACATTCTTATTTGTAATTAATTTAATCACCTTACTGTAAGAGACTTTTCCATCCTTGTCCACTTGTTTCAAACGATAGCAAACAGTGCCATCATTAACTAATTCATCTATAAAGTCATAACCTAATTGTCCTTCATGGTTGCCATTTACAGCTTTACTCAATACACTACCAACTTCTACAAACGTACTTGCATTACTACTCTTTTCAATGCTAAAACTCTTATTACTCACTTCAGAACTAGTAACCCAATGAAGAATTGCTTGGTTGTTTTTATTGATTAATCCAGAAAAGGAAATAAGCTTTACTGGCAATGAAGTAACTAGCTCGCCATAAGCAACTCCTCTGCCAACAGTACTTTGGTAAACCCTACAGAACACATTGAAGTCGCCGATTATGAAATGCCCGTTGCCAGTGCCACCATATTGATGTGCATCATCGTTAATGCGAACCCAACTATTCCCCTCATCTGTGGAACGAAATACACCCGTTGTTCCATTTACCGTTCCCCAAATAAATAGGGTATAATAGCTTGCCAATGAATCTGCTTTGCCCAATCCAACAGAAGAACAATTGGTTACACTGATAATCTTGGAGTAAGTAGCCCCAGAATCAATAGAACGAATAAGCCCACCATTGTTCATTGCCAACCACAAATGACCATTCTTGCCGGGAGCGGTTCTTATTAAGGTAGAACCTCCCGTGCCAGGTGTGCCAGCAACCGTGAAGTTTGCACCACCATCAATGCTTGTGTAAAGGTTGCCATCTTTATTGTTATAACTATAAAATCGGTTGGGGTTTACGGGGTCAGCAACTGGAGTTGAGGCTGCTATGCCAATGCAGGTAGTCCAGCTAACGCCGTTATCAGTAGAGCGATACGTATTAGTAGCCTTATCCGGGCAATGCAGAATAATATTTCCATCTGCCGATAATGAAATCTTACCACTAGTTCCTTTTGTAGAGGTACATTTTATCCAACTAGTTCCTTGATTGGTTGTATAAAACATACTACTACCCACCCTAACCAACTTCTGAGGGTTTAAGGCAGCATAAGCAATAGCTGAATTGCTACCCACTCCCGGACTAAATCGAGTGCCATACACTGTGGGGTCGATAGTTTTAAATCCATCATAATCGCCAATGGCAGTCATTAATGGACCTCCGGGAATACTTACAATATCTAGCGGAACTGTTTCCTCAATGCCTTTTGCGCCAAAGTTCCAAGTAGTGGTAGCGGCACTTACACTGTTACAATAGAAGACGCCATTGCCTGAACAAACCCAAGCCTTATCGGTATTGAAAGGGTCGAACTCAATGCTGGCAGCCCAATGAATGGAGGCGGTACTAAACCAAGGGCATTCATTAGCATTCATCTTAATACCACTACCAATAAGGTCTCGCCACGTAGTTCCTCCATCAGTAGAAAGGTAAAATCTATCACCATAAACGCCACTAAATTGGCGTTGGTAAACATTGATGGTGGAGGCAATTAGTTTTAATGGATTATTGGGGTCAACACTTATGCCACTAAAAGGCAATTTAATTCCTGTGGGGGTAACGTTTGTCCAACTGCCCGTGAGTGTATTATACTTCCATATTTGACCAGAAGTTGCGTTATAAGGGCCTTCTTTATCGGCGTAGGTAATGTATAAATTATGGTCTTTGGCAAGCACAGCCCTTTGCGGCATCAATGAGGTTGGGGCATTGGGTACTGGATTGAAACCAACGCCAGCATCATCACTACGGTAGAAATTAGTACCAGTATCAGATTTAAAAACAAAGAGTGTTTTGCTTGCAGAATCTTTTATTCCACCGGTAGAATCAATTAATACAATATCAATTCCATTATTATTCGGCGTAGTAACAGTACCCAATGAGGCCACCTGCGCCCAACTTATGCCTGCATCTTCACTTTTGAATAAGCCATTACTCTGCGAGCCACAATAAAGTATATTTCCATTGTAAGGATCAACCTGCAAACGCTCGCCATTGTTGCGCCCCACCGAGTTGCCATGAACTTTAAACTGTTTAGAGACATCAGTGATAGAGAAGGTTTTACCATAATCGTCTGAGCGCAAAATAGCTGTTGCGCCACTGTTGTAATAGCTTGTACCCACCAACAGATAAAGTTTATTGGAAGCAGATGGATTGATAGCAAAAGATAGCACACCTTGATAGCTAGTCTGGCTGACACTGCACCAATCTAACAACGAAACCCAACTAGCAGTGGCGGCATCAAAACGGTAAGCGCCTCCCACATCAGTACGGGCATAGAGTAAGTTTTGCTCATTTTTGCTAGTCAATAATCCACTTACAAAACCACCACCGCCCATTGCCACATTGCCCCATTTGTACGATTGGGCTTTTAGGTTTATACAAAATAAAGTAGATAGAGATAAAAAGATAGCAGCCAATCTCCATTTTTGAAGTGATATACCACTAGTCAATTTTGCCAATACTGCAAAAATTGTGGTGCCAATAATTATCAAAATTGCAGTCATATTTTTTTATTGATTAACCTAAACAATGCCCTATTTGTATATCCATTTTTTTATGATGTAGCTGAAAAGCTTCGGTATGCCTACCCTTTTTTTTGGAATAGCATCCCTAAGCTTCGGCGTGCCTATCTTTTTTTTTGGAATGCCATGCCGAAGCTTCGGTGTGCCTAACTTTTTTTTTTGAATGCCATGCCTAAGACTCGGTGTGCCTACCCTTTTTTTTGGAATGACACGCCTAAGCTTCGGTATGTTACCCTTTTTTTCTGGAGTGCCATGCCGAAGCTTCGGCATGCCTGTCTTCTTTTTTTTACGCCCATCAAACCTCACTTTATGCCTTACTTATTTTGAATGGCAGCATCACATTTCTCTGGTGATGCTACCCTTTTATTCTAAACATAATAATAGCTTTTTTCCAACGTATTTTGCCGAAAACCTTGGCTTCTTAACCGTATCGAAACCTACCTTCTCCACTTTAGTAACCCAAACAATATTAAAGATTCTAGTATTCAACATTCCTTCAAAGCCCCCTTTTCTTTCTCCAATGGTGAGAACTTTATTTGCCTCAGAATAATGAAAAGCGATGGTGCTATACGCTCCTTTTTCGTAGTTATAATTTAATCCTTCATCCTCATACAATGTAAAAGAAGCATCCTTGCCGGTGTAAACATAGAGCGTAATAGTATCGGCAGCACGCTCGCCAGTATATTGTATGGCAGGCCCAACTGGAATAATGCTACCTTCTTTTACAAACAGGGGTATTCTGGATAATGGTGCATCGGCATTTATGTGCTGCCCACCTTTAAAATAATTACCAGTATAGAAATCGTACCAACCAGTTGTGGCAGGCAAATACAACTTGCGCTGCGTGGTGCCTAAATCGGTAACCGGATTAACCAAAATAGCTGGCCCAAACATGAACTGATTAGCAATATTTTTCACAGAGTCATCCTTACCAAAATCCATGGCTAATCCACGCATGATGGTGTAATTTTCATGGTAGGTTTTGCCAGCCAAAGAATAGATATAAGGCATCAACCGATAACGAAGCATATCGTAGTACAACATGCTTTCGTAGGCAACACTGCCTTCGGGTGCAATATTAAAAATTTCGCGATAAGGCAACTGCCCATGCACCCTAAACAACGGACAAAAGCTACCATATTGATACCAACGGGTAGATAATTCTCGCCAATCGTCCAAATCCTTTCCTTTGGCACGTTCATATTTTCTTTCTACGGCAAAGCCCCCAATATCTGTTGTCCAATAGGGCGCACCGGATAGGCAAAAGTTAATGCCAGCAGGTATTTGGTTTCTAAAATCCTCCCATCTAGCCGCAATATCTCCACTCCAAGTTGCTGCAGAATACCGCTGAATACCCGCATAAGCCGAACGAGTTAGGGTAAAAACACGTTGATTTGGACTAGTGCCACGCTGCCCCTCGTAGATGCCCTTTGCATTTTGGAGGGGGAAGGCATTAAAATATTGTGTTGACGAACCAATGGCAGTCGGGGTCATTAACAGTTTGCGATGCACAGGGTTTGTGTTAGAAAAGATGTCGGGCTCGGAAGCATCCATCCACCAAGCATCAACGCCTTTGGTGAATAGATTTTCATTCATCAAATTCCAAAAAGCTGTTCTAGCTTTGGCATTGTAAGCATCATAAAAAGTGGATACATAGCCCTTGCCAATCCAGTCTCGCTGCCTATCAGCAATATTTCTTTTATACAACCATCCATTTGCATCAAAATATTTATAACTCTCAATTCCCTCATAAAACTTAGGCCATACCGAAATCATGAAATGGGTGTGGTATTTATTGTGCAATTCATCAATCATTCCCTTTGCATCAGGAAAACGAGTTGTATCAAACTGTTGGCTTCCCCATTTGTCTTGTTCCCAATAATTCCAATCTAAAACAATGTTATCAATGGGAATATTCCGCTTTCTGAACTCACCAACTGTTTGCAAAATCTCGTTTTGGGTTTTATAACGCTCCCTACTTTGCCAAAAACCCAATGCCCACCGTGGCGGAATATTGGCCTTGCCCGTCAACTGACGATAAGCACCAATTACCTCATCGATGTTGTTGCCATAAACGAAATAATAATCGATGTTACGACCAGCTTCAGACTTGAAACCGAATTCATGTTGTTCGTCGATAGTCTGCGGACGCATCCATTTCAGGGAAATATACGACTCGCCACCATCCGGAATCCATTCTATTTTAAGCTTATGCTTCTTATTGCTAGCCAAGTTTACTTCAATCAAGCTTGAGCCCGGATTCCATGCCTGCCGCCACTTTTCTGCCACTAGCTCATCATCCATCCAAACCTTAATATACCCAGCATTCTTCAACAAAAAAGAATGTTTACCCTCAAAAGCAGATTGCAAATAACCATTCCAAGTAACGATGCCATCGCTTAGTTTAAAACTATCGGGAAAAGTTTTCATCGTTTCAATAAACTCATAATCTATCTTAGATTCAGCTTTAATAATGGGGGTAGTATTGTTCTTTTTAGAGGCATAAGTGGCGGTAAGCCAGCCCTCATTGCCATCAGCATCGAATAATTTTAATGTATTCAGTTGTTCAAACTCCCTTGTGTCAACGGCTCTTGTGATGGAATAATTATCCCACAGAATACCATAGTTTTTACTAGAAACAAGAAAAGGAATAGCCACATCAGTATTATTCTGCAACAGTTCAATGCTCTTTCCCTGATAGTTCATCGTGCCATTTTGGTGTTGCCCTAAACCATAGAAACTTTCATTTTCGTTGGTAATAAAAGTAGATTGAAGGCTGAATAATCCCTCGCCATCAGCAACAGTAGGGGCAAGGATTTTACTGCCAATTTTCTTCTCCGTTAGAATCAACTGCCCATTTTTATTGGTAAAAGCCACATTCCCATTGATGGTATTGATATTGGCATTGATGGTTGCGGTGCTAATAGTAATTTGTCCTTGCTTTTCGGAAAGAGTCCACCTAGGGAGCGTTCTTTTGGTAGGATTAATCATCAGGCTTTCATCTTCCCTAAACGTATCTATTGGGCTTGCCAATACGTGAATAATATTTTCAGAAACAACCTGAACCTTAATGACTTTAGGCGCATTGGGATAGGTTAATGGCAGGTGAAGCACCACGCCATCATCCAGTTTTGCGTAGGAAATTGACTGACAATAGACTTTATTTATAAAAATAGTTTGGATGAAAACGATGAAAACAATCGGTAATATTTTATTTCTCATAATGACAGTATGCTTAAATCATCAGAAATAATCGTTTTTCTGATAATAGTACTAGGTTTCAAAAATAGCTTGCATTAATGAATATTTTTAGATAATATTTTATCAATGGGTAAGAAGGTGTTGAAAAGACATTTATTGAGGGAGGATGGTTTATATAAATAAAGTATTCTATTTGCACAAATAATTAATAACAATGAAAGAGATTTTAAGAAACAGCATCATCAAAGAGTTGAAATTGATTAAAAGACTGGCAACAAAAGTGCCTGCGGGAACAGAAGATTATCGCCCAAAAGAAAACATGAGAAGCATCATTGAACTGTTGCAATACCTAAGTGGATGTGGAACAGGCATGTTGAGATTCTGGAACAGTAACGAAACCGAAGCGAGACCTTACCTAATGAAACTAAGGGAAGCCGCACCGAAAGTGACCCTTGAAAATTCAGCAGAAATATTTGATAATGAAATAGCGAGGGTTAATGAACTTTTCGATACCATTACAGAAGAAGAAATAGCCACAAAAGAAGTAATGTATCCATGGGGCGCAACAGACACACTGGGAACAGCCATTATAGAAACTAGCATTAAGTGGTTGACAGGCTACAAAATGCAATTTTTTTTAGCTATTAAAGTAGTGTCCGAAGAGGAAATAAGTACACCCGACTTATGGAGAAAAACAGAATAATGATTACCCTTTTAGGTATTAGGTATTTGGTTTTAGGTATTAGGTATTAAGTATTAAACCTAATACTTATTACCTAATACTTTAAACTTATTACTTACCCAGCCCAACCTTCTCTATCCAAGCTTCTGTAATGAATGGCTTCGGCTAAGTGTTCTGGTTTAATGTTTTGGGATGCTGCCAAGTCGGCGATGGTTCTAGATACTTTCAAGATTCTATCATAAGCCCTTGCAGATAAATTTAATCTTTCCATTGCCCGTTTTAGCAAGGCTGCTCCAATGTTGTCGATTATGCATATTTCCCGCAGTTGTTTGCTACTCATTTGTGCATTGGCATACACACCCGCATCATTGGCATACCGAACAGATTGTATTTCTCTTGCAGCAATAACCCTGTTTCTTATCGTTTCAGAAGATTCCCCTTTGGTAGAATTACTTAATTCTGTAAATGCTACTGGCGTAACTTCCACGTGAAGATCAATACGATCGAGAAGTGGTCCAGATATTTTGTTTAAATACTTTTGAACAGCACCCGGCGGACAAGTGCAAGCTTTGTCTGGATGATTGTAAAAGCCACAAGGGCATGGATTCATGCTTGCTATCAACATGAAATTAGCAGGAAAATCGAGAGCCATCTTAGCACGGGAGATGGTTACTTTACGTTCTTCCATAGGTTGGCGCATCACCTCAAGTACCGTTCTTTTAAACTCGGGCAGTTCATCTAAAAATAAAACGCCATTGTGGGCCAATGAAATTTCTCCAGGTTGAGGAACACCGCCACCTCCTACAAGTGCAGCATCACTAACCGTGTGGTGAGGGCTGCGGAAGGGTCTTTTACTAATTAAAGAAGCATTTTCTGGCAGCTTACCAGCCACGCTATAAATTTTGGTTGTCTCTAATGCTTCTTGCAAACTTAGTGGCGGAAGAATGGTAGGCAAACGTTTGGCTAGCATTGTTTTGCCTGCACCCGGAGGCCCAATCAGAATGGCATTATGTCCACCAGCAGCAGCAATCTCCAAAGCACGCTTGATGTTTTCTTGCCCTTTCACATCAGTGAAATCTATATCAAACTCATATTGACTATGAAAAAACTCCTCTCTAGTATTTACATCAACTGGTGAAAGGGTGATTTTGTTATTGAGGAAATCTACCACTTCCTTTAGATGAGAAACGCCATATACTAGCACATTATTTACCATGCCTGCTTCACGGGCATTGGCTTTGGGAACTATCAATCCTTTGAATCCATCTTTTCTGGCTTGAATGGCAATGGGCAATGCCCCTTTGATGGGTTGAATTTCGCCATCTAGGCTTAGTTCGCCCATCATTACATAATCTTTTAGTACTTCAGGATTTTCAATTTGATTCGCTGCACCCAATACGCCGATGGCAATGGGCAAGTCGAAAGCTGCGCCTGTTTTCTTAATATCAGCGGGAGCCATGTTAATCACCAGTTTGGTGCGTGGCATTTCGTATTTATTAGTTTTAATGGCACTTTCTATGCGTTGGATGCTTTCCTTTACCGCATTATCGGGTAAACCTACAATGTAGTAGCCTAAGTTTCCACTACTCACATTTGCTTCAATAGTTATGGCAATTGCCTCTACTCCATACACTGCACTGCCAAAGGTTTTCACCAACATAATATCAATTTTAGCTATTGCCTATCAGAAGCTTTACCACTAGGGGCTAAATGAGGTAAGTCCTTATGGATAATTCTACACAACTAAAATCACACAACATTAGTATTCTCTGTGATAATTTTATTGATTGAAAAAAGCCTGATTAGTAACAAATTATTTACTGAAAAAACTAAAATTACACACAGAAGCGTTTATAAAAGCAAATAGTTATTCCTAAGTTAGAAAAGGAGGTTATTCTTTAGTAAAAATCTCTGTTCTTGTTTTGATGAAAGTTAGGCTTAAAGAAATGTGTACAAATAAAATAACGCCAAAAACAAGTAAGAAATAGAGAACAGAATTGATTAATTGTGGCATCATTGCCATTGCTTCGGGAGGCAATCCTTTTTTCATGGATAATGCCTGATTGGTGAAGTCTTGCAGCATACTAGGTTTTAGTTTTAGGGTAATAAAATCTATGATGCAGGAAGAAGATACAAAAAGAGAAACGTAGGAGTTAACCTTTATCCAATCTTTTAAGGATGGCTTGCATGTTTTTTTCTGAATAATTCCATTATAGGCAAATAGAAAACTTGTGAAGATGTAAATGCCAGTACAAAGTAATAAGAATGAAGATAGTAATCCGTAAGGGTTTCCTAAAGAAGAAAGTAGGCTAAATATTCCTACTAAACCTAAGAGCGCACCAATAGGAAGAAGTATAAAAGATAAGACTTTGTAAAGCGTTGTAATAAACATGCTGTAAAAGTGCATAAAATTTTGGTAGTTACGAAAAAGAATATGTTCAGGTTACTGGCTAAGGGTAACCAGTAACCTGAAACTAACTTATGAATAAGAGAAGAAACTCAACCCAATTAGGTTACTAAAGTCGCCTAGAGAAGTTTTAAGTTCTGTGAAAAAGTCTTGTAGGTTATCTTTATTTAGCGTATCAAAATCCATATACTCAACCTTGCTCAACAATCTTCCAAAACGTTTAATGATTGCTTCCTTATGTTCTGTGTTATTTTCTTGCAACACATCTACTAAATACTTAGAGATACGATTTAGGGAGTATAGCACACTTCGGGTAAAATCTTTATTGAATACTACTTGGTGTAGCGCATTTTCATTATGGCTTGTGCTTCTATATGTTTTCAGGTGCAATTCATAGCCAGACAAAGCCAAAAGCATCGGTCTCCATTGTAGAATATCTTTTTCATTGCTTAGATCGAAGTCTATTAAACTAAAGAACTTCTCAGCAACCTCTATTGTGATGAAGCATCTTTCTATGTAACGACCAAGATTCATAAAGCTCCAACCTAATCCACGAGGCATGGTAGTATCAGTAACCCCATTATACATTATACTCTCACTACAAAACGTATTCACAGTTTCGAGTGCATCATACCCTCTTAATTTGTCAATCAGCAATGGGGCATTAATAGAATGATACATACCATTAACTTGTTCCCAAACTTCCTTAGTAATATTATCTTGAATGCCTCGCGCATTTTCGCGCGCTTTGCCAAGGATATTCTTCAGGGAGTTAGTATTAGTGCTATCCAGAAGTAGTTTATATAAAGCAGCTTCGGTGTTATATTTCAGTGCGTCAATTTCTTCCGCTTCTGCATCTGCAAATACTTCTAAAATATGTTGCCAGCTAAGGTTATTACTTACGCCTTTATCGAACATTAAAATATAATTTGTCATGGTGCAACGCAACATACCATCTGCCCTTTCCATATATCTATTTGTCCAAAATAGAGAGTCTGCTATTCTACTTAACATGTTACTTTTCTTTTAAAAAGATGATTAATTAATTGCCAAAATTGTTACCAATTTTACAGATGTCCGCTAACGGTCATTTGCTCAATTTCGGTGAACGATAATACTGCAAACTGTAAATATTCTATTCTATAATCCATGTGTCTTTACTGCCGCCACCTTGAGAAGAGTTAACTACAAGACTACCTTCTTTTAAGGCAACCCTTGTTAATCCACCAGGCACAATTTCAACTCCATCAGGACCACAAAGCGCATAAGGACGAAGGTCAACATGGCGTGGCACAAACTTTCCATCAATGAAGCAAGGAACAGTAGAAAGTTTAATAATTGGTTGCGCAATGAAGCTTCTTGGATCTTTTTCCACTGCTTTTATGAAGTCAGCAATTTGTTCATCAGAAGCACTATTCCCCATCAACATTCCATAGCCACCAGATTGGTTGGTACGTTTGATTACCATCTTATGAATATTTTCGAAAACATGTTTTCTATGATCAGCATCACTCAATTCATAAGTTGGAACATTCGGCAGAATTGGTTCTTCGTTTAGGTAATATTTAATCATGTCTGGCACATAATTATATACCGCTTTGTCATCAGCAACTCCATTTCCAAGTGCATTCACAATGGCTACATTACCTTTTGCATAAGCACCAATTAATCCTGGTACGCCCAGCATACTATCTTTTCTGAATACTTCTGGATCAAGAAATTCATCATCCACACGTCTGTAAATTACATGAACTTGTTTTAGTCCATTAGTAGTTTTTGCATATACCTTATAGTTATCTACAATTAAATCTCTTCCTTCAACTAAATCAATACCCATACTTCTTGCTAAGAAAGTATGTTCATAATAAGCGGAATTGTAAACGCCGGGCGTTAACAAAACAACATTTGGATTACTCAGTTGGGTAGGTGCAAGTTGCAGCAATATTTCGTGTAGCTTAATTGGGTAGCTACTTACCATTTTAGCTTTGCTGCTGTACAATAAATCAGGGAAAAGACGCTTGGTTACTTCCCTATTTTCTAGCATATAACTAACGCCACTTGGGGTACGAAGATTATCTTCAAGGATATAGAATGTGCCATCATCACCTCTAATTAAATCGATACCACTAATGTGTACATATATATCGTGCATCACTTTAATGCCCACTACTTCTCTTGTGAAATGTTCGCAACTATTAATCAATTCCGCAGGAACAATTCCTCGCTTGATAATAGACTGTTCATTATAAACATCCTTTAAAAACATGTTCAATGCTTTTAAACGTTGTTTGATACCCTTTTCAATATGATTCCATTCGGCAGAAGTGATGATACGAGGAATAACATCGAAAGGGAAAATACGCTCTATACCTGCATTATCAGAATATACCGTAAATGTGATGCCCTGATTCATAAATAGCTCACTAGCCAACTTGTCTTTTTGGTGTAGTGCATCTATCGATAAGCCTTTCAGAGCCTCGAATACTTTGGAGTATTGTTCACGAATTCCTGAGCCAGTGCTCATTTCATCCCAGATTCCGGGTTGTGTTAGGTACTGTTCTAATAAGGTGGCACTATTTATCATTCCTAAATTGATTTAATTCTCTAATATGGTTGATTGCTCCACTACACAAAGCATTTTTTGTTTAAAATAACTAAGTTAACGTTAAATGCCATCCATTACCTTTTTGAATAAACATTCCATACATTAAATTTATTGCAATATAGGAGTTTCATTGCAATATGCGTATTGAAAATTAATTTTCACAGCTAATTATTCTAAAATAATGCGCTATTGTTCGAAATAATTTATTAATCAACGATATTTATTTCAAAATATTCTAGCTTCTAGCATCTTCTTTAGTTGTGTACGAAAAGGAGTTTCAATACTGTTTTCAATACAATTACCCAATTAATGCAACCGTTATTTCCTAATCACAATCAAATAACATATCAGCATTGGAAAGGCAATTAATAGAAAAGTAGAACTATTAGTTAAACTCAATTAGATCAATTAAGCGAATAAAAAAAGTCCCTCAAGAATACTCTTGAAGGACTTTCAGTTTATTATCGACCTGAAGTTTAGTTTATTTCAATTTAGCTAAAGCATCAGCTATTCTAACCCAAGCTCTTTCAATGTTTGCCATATTGTTAGCGAATGAGAAGCGAACACATCTAGGATCACCAAACGCATCACCCATAACACTAGAAACGTGGGCAGTATTTAATAAATACATGCTAAAGTCGGCAGAATTCTTAATTACTTCTTCGCCATTGCTTTTGCCATAATAGCTACTAACATCTGGGAAAATGTAAAAAGCCCCTTCTGGTTCAAAACATTTAATGCCTGGTATTGCGTTTACCAATTCCATTGTTCTTACTCTTCTGCGAGCAAACTCAGCAGTCATGTCAAAAGAAGGTTTAAGATCGGTTGTTAAAGCAACTACACCTGCTTTTTGAGTTATGGAACAAGTTCCGCTAGTGAATTGTCCTTGTATTTTTTCGCAAGCCTTAGCAATTGCCACATCAGCAGCAATGTAACCAAGTCTCCAACCAGTCATTGCAAACCCCTTACTCAAACCATTAATAAGAACAACACGATTCTTAATTTCCTCAAATTGAGCAATACTTTCGTGTGCACCAACAAAGTTTATGTATTCATAAATTTCATCTGCAAGGATGATGATGTTTGGATATTTCTTGAAAACTTCAACCAATGCAGCCAATTCAGCTTTACTGTAAACAGCACCTGAAGGATTACAAGGAGACGAGAACATGAAAACCCTTGTTTTGTCGGTAATGGCAGCCTCAACTTGTTCAGGAGTTGCTTTAAAACCTTGTTCAGGATTAGTTAGTATTTCTACTACTTTACCACGAGCAATTTTAACCAATTCACTGTAAGTAACCCAATAGGGGGTAGGTATAATTACTTCATCGCCTTCATCAACCAAAGCAAGAATTGCATTTGCCAAGCTTTGTTTAGCACCAGTAGAAGTAATAATATTTTCAGGCTTATAATCAAGGTTGTTATCACGTTTAAGCTTAGTGCAAACAGCCTCTCTCAAGTCTGCATAACCAGCCACAGGGGTGTAATGACTAAAGTTATCATTGATAGCCTTTATTGCAGCATCTTTAATGTGCTGAGGAGTATCAAAATCTGGTTCACCAAGGCTAAGGTCTATAACATCAATTCCTTTTGCCCTTAATTCTCGGCCTAGTTTAGCCATTTTCAGCGTTTCGGGTTCAGCGAAACGGTCTAATAAAGATGATAATTGCATATCGCTACAAATTTTTTCGGACTGCAAAGAAACAGTTTCTTATGATTATATAAGATAGTTTTTTGAAAAGAATGTAAATAGTTGTAGCGGTATAAAGTAAGTGTAGGTTTCTATTAAGTTTATTTCTGCTTGTCATTAAAAACAACCCTAGTGTAGCAGCTTATCATCAAATTAATTCAAATTTGGCTCATCCGATATCATCGATGGCACTTTCACTTTAACCATTTTGGTTAATAAGTCCAATCTTTTCACAAACTCATTCCAGATGCCGTATTCCATTTCTGTTTGCAACATCAAAATATTATAATCAGAAACATAACCATCATGCATTCTGTTTATACTATCACTGTGCTCTTTCGTTACACTCAAAAAAGTTTGAAACCGTTCTTTTTCTTCGCTATAACTGTTGGTATCTATGGCGTTAGTTTTATACTTACGAAAGTGTTTTGTTTCTATCTTGGAAAGCACTTTCCATTTTGAACTATCTTCAATCATCGATGTATATTTATTAACCATATTAGAAACTAAGGTAATCTTGGGTTCTAATTCGGTAATTTTTACATGATAATCACCAAAAGCTTTCTCTGTTAATACTACTTTTTCGTTCAGAATATCTCTGTCATAATCATCCTCATGCGGACTCATAAAAGATAACATCAGATTGTCTGCCTCTTCTCTAGATTCAATTGAAAAATCTTTTATAAGCATTAAAAACTCCCGTAAAGTTCCAATTTCACTTGATATTGGTGCTAACTGCATAATAGATTGATACACCATTTCGTGTAATTCTACTTTGTTTTTCACAAGATCAAAGTAAGCATTTTCTAAGCTTGCATCATCTTTAGTCCAAGGTTTAGCATCATCATAATTTAAAGAAATAGTATGCCCACCGTAAGTAATTGTTTTTGTTTGCAATGCCATGTTTGAAAAGTTTTTTACGGTACAATTTCGACAATATTATCTGCTTACCAGTACTTTTCAAATATACCACTCTCGTCTATACAATACAAGGTTTTGACTTAAATAATAACTTATTTTTTTTATCTCATCAAGCTTGAGTTGGAGAATCAATGCCGATTTAGTTGTGATGAAGAAAAATAATAGTAGAGTAGGAGCGTGCAGTCGCAAACACTTTCACTAAGTAGGATTGATTCTTAATATTTCAATATAATCCCCCAAAAAAACTAATCACTTATCCCCTTTTGCGGCTACACTTTTGCTTTGTGGAGTAATAACCTAATAAGTAGCGACAACCTATTTAAGAACAACAAAATATACGTTTATTCCGAGTTGTTGAAATGTATTATTCATTTTATGCCACAAAACCTTTCATTTACTTAAAAATAGTTTAAAATAGCCACCAAATATGTATGCTATTAGGTCTAAGAGGGCGTATAATTGATCAAATATGTACCCCATTATTGGCGATGAGTGAGCTTTTGAGGGAAAATGGGGGAAGTTGTAGGTATAAAAAAGTGTGAATTAGGATTAGAATGATTAATGGATTCGCAAGATTAGTACGCCCATATTGAATATATTTTAATCCGATAAATCAAGATTTAGAAAAGCGTTTTTGGGCTTTGGAATGATAAGGTTATTAGTAATTTTCTCAGAATAGCAGTGGACAGAATATTTTAATTAGATGCTTATAATTTGCAATAAAAATTCCCTTAGATTTGTATTTGCGAAGGTTTTAAAGGACAAAAACAATTGAGTGAAACCCCTTCTAGCAAATGGTTTCATAAAATAGCGAAAGTTTGAAACAGGTTAAAGCCTTCTCATATTTAAGGGTTATTGGCAAACAAATCCTACTAGTTTTAGTCTCTTTTCTTTCACGATATTCACTTTAAACTTACAAGTTCACACAAAATGTTCAATTGTACGAGTCTTTCGTTCAAGTGAACGGAAGTTGCGTGAGGGCTTACGGGCTTTAGGTTCACTTGTACGACTCTTCCGTTTAAGTGTACGGAAGTTGCGTGAAGGCTTACGGACTTTGGGTTCAATTGTACGGAAGAGCCGTTCAGGTGAACGATGCTTCCGTTCAAGTGAGCGACTGTTCTGTTTGAGTAAAAGGCGGACGGAACATCTTGGAACATTGGATCATAATTCAGTCTTTAGTTCCTTGTTTGAGCTATGCGAACGTATTGAAGCGGACGTTTTCAACAGAAGGAATACTATTAAGCAGTAGTAAATGCACGGCCAATCGAAGCAGTAGTTCCTTGATTGAGCTATACGGACGTATCGAAGCGTAGTTTGTCAGCCCCATAACATCAGTATTGCAAATATGGCAGGCAGACGGAATAAATTCAGCATTTGTGATTTCATTTGACTTTTGTTTCAGCAGACGTAAT
>CANFLL010000054.1 GCA_947447825.1 Chitinophagaceae bacterium
GCTAGGAGAGGTATGCCCAATAAGAACATTAACCATCAAAAAATGATTGTTTTCAATAAAAGATGAACCTGTAACGTAAAATCCAGTTAAATCAAATATAAATATATTGCAATATCAAAAAGATGCGCAGCAATTACAGGGAATGCCTATTTATTATAGCAATTTTTATATCTACAATTTTAAACGTTCAAGCTGAAGTGAAACTTATTCAGCTACTAGTTTGCTTGTGCTTCTGTAAACGTAGCTGTTGCAAATGTGTCTACGAGCATATCTTGCAACTGATGGAGCTGTACATAAGTTTTTGTAAGCAGATTTTGGTACACCATGATATTCGTAAGTGTTTCCGTCAGAAAAATCTATAGTTAACATTTCTATTTTATCCTTGTATTGAAAGTCATCAATAGAAGCATTATTTATTGTTTCATTATATTGAGAAAGATTTGCTTCTCTTGTTTCTGGGGCAATGCTTACCAAAAAGTGATACGCATCAATTATCTTTTTACTCTTTTCTTCCGCTGCTTTTTTCTCTGCTTCGTTATCTTGGAATTTGTCAGGATGAAAGTCTTTCATCATGCCTCTGTAAGCAGATTTTAATTCTTTAAGATCTAGATCTTTTTCAACACCCAATAATTTTTTACTTCTTTCTATTTTACTCATAAGGCGGTGAAGATAAGGGAATGACATTTAACAAATAAAATGCCACCGCAAAAAATTACAGGATTCATAATTTCTTAATCTCCCTTATTTGAACTCAATTTATACTTATCCATTAACAAATGGAACATTATGTATGTATTGATGCCTTTTTTTTAAAGGCAAACTTAGTGAAAAACAAAAATGCCATGCAAACATTAAGTTTACATGGCATTTTGTTTAAAATTTAGCTTGCTATTAACGAAAGTCAGCATCTTTTAAGTTGCTGTTCACTTTTGCTTCTTTCACTTTATACTCAATTTGATAAGTTCCTAATTCGCCTTTCTTGGTAAAAGGAATTTTAATTCCATTACTCAATTCTTGGTAATTGCTGTATTCGTTTGAAATACTATTACCATCTTTTTCTGTTACTTCCTTCAGTTTTAAACCAGTTACTTCATCAAAATATCGCTTAATTGTACCTGCATCGCCCTTGTTTTCTGTCACTAAATACGCTAATGATTCCCCAACTGTTACCAGATTAGGTGCTAATTGCAAATTGGCAGCGATTAAACTGAGTTCCGCAACAAGTGATGATCTCGATTTAAGTTCCAACTTTTTCTCATCAGATAATGAAAGGCTTTGTCCATTCTGAACAACAGAAACACTATCAATATTCGCAATTATTTTAATAGGAGTAATGCCCATTGTAGGTACATTTATTTCATAATAGTAATAGTTAGGAGCTTTTTGTTTGATGGTTTGCATCACTTCCACTCCTTGAATTGTGCCAGTAGCTGTTTCATAAAAATCTACTGTTTTCTTTATCTTTTCAATTCCACCAATTGCCGTTAGGTAACTATCAATAACAGACATTGCTGTTTTTCCTTTAGCTACAGGTTTTGTATTGCCCACCCACACATTGTTTGATGAATTAAAATCCGGGAAATCGTGATTTGGATCAATTGTAATATTGGTAATTTTCGAGGTAGATTTATATCTAAATGTCCAATTACCGCCACGTTGCCAAATTTCTGCTGGAAGAAGTATTGTGTCTTTATTGCCATTTGCTTGTTTAATAGCAATAGAAACAGGCATTGCCATTTCTTCCAAATTTTCTATCGTAATCAATGCGCCATTTGCTTCATTGTCTTCAATGTATTTTACGTTTTTAACCCCTTGGTCAAGTTTCCAGTTTGTATAAAACCATTCTTTAAAAAACCAGCTTAAATCTTCACCAGAAACATTTTCCATTGTATGGAAAAAATCCCATGGTGTAGGATGCTTAAATGCCCATCTTTTAACATAGGTTCTAAACGCATAGTCGAATCTTTCTTTACCAAGCACATATTCGCGCAAAATCCTTAATCCCACACTTGGTTTATCGTATGCCGCATTACCCAAATTGCCACTTTGAATTACTTCTGGAATGTTCATGATAGGATCCATCTTTTCACCAAACATGTTTTTTGACTTTCCAGGAATATCTTCCCTTTCAAAATATTCTCCTTTATTAAACACTTTTGTATCCACAGAATTGATGAACGTATTAAAGCCTTCGTCCATCCAAGCATATTTTCTTTCATTACTTCCCACAATCATAGGAAACCAGTTATGCCCAAATTCGTGGTTTGTAACTCCCCACAATTCTCCAGTTTTTGCACTGTGACCACAAAACACTATGCCCGGATATTCCATGCCATTCACAACGCCCGAAACGTTTGTAGCTATAGGATAGGTGTATTCAAACCATTCATCAGAGTATAATTCTATCGAATTTTTCACGTACTCAGTACTCCTTCCCCACGCATCATTTCCTTTTCCTTCTACTGGATAAACTGATTGTGCCAAAGCTTTTTTGCCACTTGGAAGATTGATTCTTGCAGCATCCCAAACAAAGGCTTTCGATGCAGCCCAGGCTACATCTCTGGTATTTTTGCAGAAAAAATGCCAAGTAATACTAGGTTTCTTTATTTCAAAAGAAGTATCTGCTATCTCTTTTTCACCTTTAATGGTGATGGTGCTATCACTATTTTTTGCTTTTGCCAATCTTGAAAGTATAGAGGGTCTGAGCACTTCTGTAGGATTAACTAATTCACCAGAACCCACAACCACCATGTTTGATGGTGTTGTGATGCTGTAATCTATGTCTCCATATTCAAGATAAAACTCTCCTGCACCAAGGTAAGGAAGCGTATTCCAGCCTAAAACATCATCGTAAACCGCCATTCTAGGATACCATTGTGCCACTTCATAAATCCAACCATTTTGTGTGTTTAGTCGTCCACATCTGTCGGTTCCATATTCTGGTAATACAAAAGCATAGTCTATTTTGATGGTTATTTTAGTACCATTTGCATTAAGTGTATCCTTCAATTTAAGTTGTAGGCGGGTATCATTTACCAAATAATTGCCTTTTTCAGTCTTTCCATTTTGTGTGATAGTCACAGTTTTAATTTCATCACCTTTTGTAAAGGTCTTGTTTGCCCATCTTCCGCCATTGATATTGCTGGCGGCTTCTGCACGAGAATCTTCTTTATAAATATTTTGGTCTAATTGAAGCCACAAAAAAGGAAGTCTATCCGGACTGTTGTTAGTGTAAGTGATGGTTACTGACCCTGTAATACTATGATTGGAGGTATCTAATGTGACTGCAATTTTATAATCTGCTTTGTTTTGCCAATATTTCACGCCTGGTTCACCGCCAGCCGTGCGGTATTCATTGCCATTAGTAGTGTAAAAAATAGGGTTGAAAACTTTGTGCTGGTCATACTTTGATTGTGCATTGCTGACAGAACCTATCAGTAAAGCAAATAAAATCCATAAGCCAATTTTCTTTGTGGAATACATTTCAAAAAATTTGATAAGTCCCGAAAATAGATGCTAACTTGAATGAAACAAAAAAAAATATTTAAACGGTGAAATAAGTTTTAGATAATTTAAAAAAGCATTAATTATCCTTATTTTATTTGTAAAACAGCGACGATTTAACACAATGGCATTTATAATTTTTTTATAACTGTCCAATTGGTTTATGAAAATTTCGACTTGATGAGATGATTATTCATATTCAGCGTAAAATACTTATGAACCCTCGATAATTAACTAATAGGAAATATTTGCCACTCATTTTTCCGCATTTTCGGTATAAAAATTTACACTTATGGTCTATAAGGATATGGAATATGCTTCTTTCTGTAACAAAAACGTGTTGCCGCAGCTCTTGCGGCAACTGCCGCAGTTATTGACTGGGCTGCCGCAAGAGCTGCGGCAACAGGAAAAGTGATGAAAAATAGAAAAGTAGCTAGGCTTTATGATGTTAAATGGCAAAAAAGTGCATCAAAGTTGTTCGATTGAATAGCGAAATAAGTTTCTGAGCATTTTAAATTTTAGGAAAGTTGATGCATTTATTGGGCTAAACACTTTTCTATATTAAAACTGAACATCATTTCTTAAACAACATTAATAATCAATTGGTCTCCTTTAACGTTTGTTTGGTATCTTTTTAAGCCTTTCTCGGCAGGGCCTTTTATTACTTTTCCATCCACACTGTAACTACTACCATGAAGGGAACAACTATAGCCGGTTTTTCCATTAACATTTAATTGGTTGTCCTGATGGGTGCATTGTAATAGTAAGGCAATGAATTCATTGTTGTCGTTTCGCTTAACTGCAATATCATAATACCAACCTTGAGGCCGCAAATATTGAACTGTATCTGTATTAAATAGGGATAAGGGGATACTGATTTTTTTATCTAAAACCGAAGCTTTAAGCACTGGATAGGATGATCCACAACCAGTAAGTGTTTCCAAGGAAGCACCAATAGTGCCTAGTAAACAAATTTTGCAAGATGTTTTAATGAAGTTTCTTCTTTCCATTAGTAAAATGTTTTATAAATAAGTAAGGCCTTGCAATTAGCAAAGCCTTATTATGATTTAATTAATAATTATTTTTCAGACTATATTGCCTCAATTAGGGATCTAGTTAATATTTATTGATCAGCTATTCTTTCTATAGCAATGTCTTTTTTTCTAATAACTCTCTACTTCCTTATGCAAGTGCAATGTCTAAAACTTCTTGCATTTGTTTAACATAATGAAACTTCACACCACTAATAAAGGTGCTATCAATTTCTTGCACATCCTTTTCATTCTGCCAGCACATAATGATTTCTTTTAATCCTGCACGTTTTGCAGCTAATACTTTTTCTTTTATTCCACCCACAGGCAATACTTGTCCACGTAGGGTTATTTCTCCTGTCATGGCTAAGAAAGGTTTTACTTTTTTACCTGTAAAAGCAGAAGTAAGAGAAGTTAGCATAGTGATGCCAGCACTAGGGCCATCCTTTGGTGTGGCACCTTCTGGTACATGAATATGAATATTTTTCTTATGAAAATCCTCAGGATTAATGCCCCATTTTGTTGAATTAGCTTGTAAATAAGTTAATGCAGTAGAAGCACTTTCTTTCATTACATTACCAAGATTGCCAGTAAGCTTTAGCTCTCCTTTGCCTTCACTCAATACGGTTTCAATAAACAAAATATCTCCGCCCACATACGTCCAAGCGAGGCCAACTGTAACTCCGGGCATGTTTACGGTTTTATATATATCGTTACTATATCTTGCCGAACCCAATATCTTTTCTATTTCACTAGCAGAAACTGTTGCACTAATTTCATTTTTCATTACCACTTCCTTAGCGTGATAGCGCATAATGCTTGCAAGTTGTCTGTCCAGTTCTCTAACGCCACTTTCTCTGGTGTAGCTTTCTATTATCTTCTCTAAAACTTTATCAGTTAGTTTAAGTTTTATTTTATCTAATCCATGTGCAGTCTTTTGTTTAGGCAAAAGATGGCGTTTTGCAATTTCCACCTTTTCCTCAACGGCATAGCCACTTAGGTCAATAATTTCGAGCCTATCTCTTAGTGCAGGTTGAATATTTTGAATGTTATTAGCCGTTGCAATAAAGAGTACTTTACTTAAATCGTATTCTAATTCTAAATAATTATCATAGAAACTGTTGTTCTGTTCAGGATCTAAAACCTCTAATAAAGCCGATGAAGGATCGCCCCTATGGTCGTTGCCAAGTTTGTCTATTTCATCGAGAATCATTACCGGATTGGAAGTTTTTGTTTTACGAATGTTTTGCAAAATTCTGCCGGGCATTGCTCCTATATAAGTCTTTCTGTGACCACGTATTTCACTTTCATCATGCAAACCACCTAAGCTAACCCTTATGTATTTTCTACCCACTGCATGAGCAATACTTTTTCCTAAGGAAGTTTTACCAATACCCGGAGGACCCACAAAACAAAGTATTGGGCTTTTCATATCTCCCTTCAGTTTCAATACAGCTAGGTATTCAAGAATTCTGTTTTTAATTTTCTGCATACCATAATGATCACCATCCAACACTTTCTTTGCATTGGTTAGGTCATAATTGTCTGACGTATATTCTTCCCACGGTAAGTCAAGCAACAAATCAAGGTGATTGTACACCACCGAATAGTCTGGAGTGCTTGGGTGCATTCTTTCAAGTTTCTGAACGCCTGTTTTGAAAAGGTTTTTAGCAGCTTCAGGCCATTTCTTCACTTCGGCCTTTTTCTTCATCTCCGTTATTTCCCGCTCATTATTATCGCCCCCTAATTCATCTTTAATGCTTTTAAGTTGCTGTTGAAGGAAATAGTCTCTTTGTTGTTTATCAATTTCAATTCGAGCTCTGTTAGTAACCTTATCTTTAAGTTCCGCAAATTGCAATTCTCGTTGCAAAAGGTGAATAAGCTTTTCAGCTCTTGCCGTTATATCATTTATTTCTAATAATTCCTGTTTTTCTGTCAGTTCAACATTCTGATTACTACTAACAAAGTTTATTAAGAATGTAGGGTTTTCAATATTTTTCAGAATGATAGAAGCTTCGGTAGGAAGATTAGGGGATATCTGAATGATTTGAGTAGCCAAATCTCTGATACTACTTAAAAAAGCATTAAACGTATCGTTAACTGGTTTCTCATCTTCTTCTAATACACTTACGCGAGCCTTAAAGAAAGGATCAGAGCTTGTCATCTCCAATAATTCAAAGCGTTTTTTTCCTTGAATTATGATGGTAGTGCCACCATCTGGCATTTTAATCAATTTTATGATCTTAGCAATAGTACCTACTCTACATAAATCAATAGCTTCTGGATTTTCTACGCTAGTATCTTTTTGAGAAATAACACCAATAAGCTTATCCGTTTTATAGGCTTCTTGAACTGCTTTAATGCTTTTGTCTCTTCCTACTGTGATGGGTAATACTACACCTGGAAATAGAACTGTGTTTCTTAATGGTAAAATGGGCAGCTCCTCTGGGATAACCATGTTTTTGTCTTGCTCACTTTCATTTTCATTTATTGGTATGATTGGCATAAAATCAGACTCGTCCTCTCCCTGAAAAATTATTTTGTTCATTGTCATAATCGATTGTTCAATATTTAGTCAAAATGTCATTTTAGTTTTTTGTTTCATACAAAAAACGTTGGTGGCACAACAAGCCAATATTAATGCCATCCCTAAAATGTTATAAACTATGGTACAAATTGGCGTATTGATAGTTGACAACATGAAAAAGAGGCGTTTCTGATATGAAACAACCTCTTCAAATTAAATGTTACTACTTAGAAAGCTTATCCTGCCTCTTTTGATAAATCAAGGCTAAATCAACTTTTTTTAAGTTCTATTTGCCCACAATTTTATAGGCTTTCCTATCTCCATCTAGTACTTCTTGGTAATACACATTGTCTGGACTTTCAAATAATAACTGTCCATTCAAATACAATTTGGTGGAATTAGCTGGCAGTTGTGGCACTATGTCACCAATTTGAGGTTCGTAAACTACCTGAGGCGTTTTGGGTTGGTTAAGCTCGCCATTTGTTCCCACCACATGATACACTACATTGCTATTACTGTCAAGTTCTTCTTGGTAATAAGTTCCATTGCTTTCATAGTATTTGTTCCCATTAATAACTACTGCCTTCGCCGTATTTGGAATAGACGTAACTCTAGCCCCCAATGGTGGTGAAACAATCTCATAATGTTCATCCGTTGTTCTTCTATAAAACACACTGTTATAGTAGTAGTAAGGGAACCCATCATAGTAAAAGCTATAATAGCCAAAAGGTAACCAACTAAGTCTTAGTCCCAAAGTAGGGTAGAAGGGGTAGATTGCGTAAGGGCTAAATACATCTAAATTGTAACCGCGGTATCCATAACCGTGATAGCCGCCGTTATAATAGCCACCACCTCCATGTCCATAATAGCCGCCATGATAGCGACCCTCAGCATTGCCATAATAGCCATTTGAAGAATTAATAGGTCTGTTTGAGCTACTTGAATAATAATTGTTTCCTCTTCCGCCAGAGAGTACAGTGTTTATGTGGGCGTTTTGATAATTTCCATAGGTTGTTGGAGTATTACTTCCACTTCTTGACGGTGCTGAAACAGGTGGCACATTTGAACTGTAGTTATTACCACCACCATTTGATGGGGCAGGAGTTGCTGCGTGACCTATGGGAGCGTTTCCTCCTCCGCCCCTAATTGCTGCTTCTCCACGTCGTTGTGCATTTGCTGTTAATGCAACTACTAATAACATAATGGCTATGTTAGTTGCTTTTTTTATTAAGCTAATCCTTTTCATATCTAAATATTTATGTGTTATTACTTCAAATACAAATTTCATGTAAAACTGAACTTCTAAATGTTAACTCTATTAAAAGAAAATCATAAATCGGTAAAATGATTTGACCTTAGCTATGGAATGTTTGATCCCCTTCTATTCACAATAGTTACACTAAACAATTTCCTCTCCATAATCGGCATGTTTAAGACTCCAAACAATATAATATGAAAAAAATGTAGTTTTACCCCGTCAGTATACAATTTAGATTGTTGGCTGTTTTATAATTAAAACATCAAAGAGATTATGATCGTTGTTTTAATAACTAGTAATTTGTAATTAATAAGCTTCACTGTACGCACAAAAAATAAATATGGTCATCACACACATCGTTGCCGTCTCTACTAATAATATTATTGGGAAAGATTTTGCCTTACTCTGGACTTTGCCCAATGATATGAAGCATTTTAAGAATAAAACTTGGGCTTTGCCTGTGGTTATGGGCAGAAAAACTTTCTATAGTCTTGGTAATACTCCATTGAATGGAAGGCTCAACATTGTTATAACTCGACAAAAAGATTTCACAGCAGAAGGGATAGGTGTAGTATCAGATATTGAAGCTGCCATTGAACTCTGCCAAAAAGAAAATTATAAAGAGGTGATGATTATTGGTGGCGGAGAAATTTATAAGCAAACACTACCCATTACGAACAAAATATACCTTACTAGAGTACATACTACTATTGAAGGGGATACTAGCTACCCAGAGTTGGACCCCACAGAATGGCAGTTAGAATTTGAAGAAAACTTTAATGCTGATGCCAAGCATGCTTTCGGTTACAGTTTTCAGACATGGAAAAGGATAGGTTTGTAGTTGAAAATTGAAAGTTGAAAGTTGAAAATTAAGAACAAAGGGTTCTGGAAAGTATTTTTAATTGTTGAAAAGTATCTTAATTTAAGAACCATACTATTCTCAACTTTCAACTTTCAACTTTTGACTCTCATTAGACTATATTAAAACAATTAAATGGAATTTACAGATATTGGTTACTCGTACTTGGCTCCAGTGCTTTTGCTAATTTTATTGATGATACGCAATGAGCATAAACGCTATTGTAGGGGTGTGCTTATGGCAGCCAATATGAGCTTATTATTCTTTGTGGTTTCGGCATGTAGAGAGTTTTATGGCTTATATGTGATGGCTAAAAATTTTGGCATTAACCTATCGTTCGAAGGATTATTAAAACTTGCTTCCACTAATATTCCATTTGCTATAAAGAACCTTTTCACCTTGTTATTGCCATTGCTTTTCTTTTCAAAAAGATTATCTAAAAGTCTAATATTAACTGTAATAATGATTGTATTATTTTGGTGGGATGTAGTTTTTGCAATATACGCTCATCAACCCATTCATTTTCCTGGAAGCAACTATACTTCCATAACATTTTTAGTACTGAGGTTTATCTGCCTAATGATTGCCGTATATTCATTCCTTTGGCTTGCCAAAAGGGTTGATTATCGATAGGCAAACTTTACTGTGCTCAATTATCTATTGATTAAACATCTACTATTGACGCACCTTTCGATATGGTTATTAAGCATTTGAGCTTTAACAATCTTAACGAAACAAGCTATTGATTCTTTCGTGTTTTCATAATCAATTGTACAGCGGAGATGATTGTTTTTTTTGGTGTGGCAGTATAAATAGATAAGCCATATTCCATTTGATTCTGACACTTTTTACTTGCTCCAAAAATTAATTAATCGGCAACGATTGCACTACTATTTAGGGTGGTTTATTTTTTATCCTACTTGTTTGATTGACATTTATTATTGAAAAAACCTGCATCTTTGTGCAAACACTGTATGTATGCCTTTCCCTTTTTATAAAAGACAAACTGCCACTTTAATTGCTTTATTACTCCTTGGTTTTGCTACTGTAAGCCTTTTTAATTATTGCAGCCCTAAATCTTCTACTGATGATGTTAATGCCAAACAACCTAACGAATATGTAGGCAATGAAGCTTGCCGTTCATGTCATCAAAATGAATATAATTTGTGGAAACAATCTGACCATTTCAAAGCTATGCAATTGCCCAATGATAGTTCCGTGGTAGGCAACTTCAATAGCGTAACCTATAAATCAGATGGTGTAACATCCTCTTTTTCTAAACAAAATGGGAAATACATTATAAACACAGAAGGTGCTGATGGCAAAAACCATGATTATGAAGTGAAATATACTTTCGGATATTATCCCTTACAACAATATTTAGTTGAAACAGATTCTGGCAAACTACAAGCAACAAGATTGAGTTGGGATGCTAAACAAAAGAAATGGTTTCATCAATATGGAGGTAAAAGGATACCTGCTGGCGACTGGCTTCATTGGACAGGCAATGCCCAAAACTGGAATACAATGTGTGCAGAGTGCCATAGTACTAATTTGCAAAAGAAATATGACATTAATTCAGATAGCTATCATACCACGTTTAATGAAATAAATGTGAGTTGCGAATCATGCCACGGTGCAGGAAAACACCACATTAACTACATTCAGAGTGATGCGTACAAACAAGGAAATAAAGTAACTCATTCCTATTTGGAAGTCTCGCCCAGCTCCTCTCCGTTACAACATGTGCAAACTTGTGCACCTTGCCATGCAGTTAAAACCAACATTGCTGCCAATAAAATAAATAGCAATGAGTTTCTAGACAACTATATCCCGACTATTCCTAACACTGAACGCTTTTATGCCGACGGTCAAATGCGTGATGAAGACTACAACTACACTAACTTTTTGGAAAGCAAGATGTTTGCCCACAACGTAAGTTGCAACAACTGTCATAATCCACACTCTGGCAAATTATACCTCACTGGCAACCAGGTTTGTTTGCAGTGCCATGCGCCAAGCTACAACAGCCCGTCGCACCATTTTCATGCAGAAACTACAACAGGAAGCACTTGTGTAGGATGTCACATGCCCTCATTAACCTACATGGGCAATGATGTTCGCCATGACCACAGCTTTCGTGTGCCGCGCCCCGATTTATCTGTGAAGTATGGCACGCCAAATGCTTGCAACAATTGCCATAAAGACAAAGCTGCAACATGGGCAGAAAATGCAGTAAACAAATGGTATGGAAACAAACGGAAATATCATTTTGCCGAAGATTTAATAGAAGGCTCCAAGCTACATGAAGGCAGCGAAACGCATCTGTTGAAGTTGCTATCCGACACTTCAGTGCCAGCCATTATTCATGCAACTGCGGCTAATTATTTAGGCAATATAAACTCTGATAACAGTACCAATGGCTTGCTTGCCTGCCTTAAAAACAGTAATGCACAAGTGCGTTATGAGGCGTTGAGAAGTTTAGAAAATCATCCTGCAAACAAATGGTTGCAACAGGCTTTTCCGCTGCTAGGCGACAAAGTGAGGGCCGTTAGAATAGCTGCTGCACTTTTGTTGCAAACAATTGGTGATGCAGATGTGCCGCAAGAATATAAAGCACTGCTTTTACAGGCAAAGGGAGAAGCAGAAAGTTATGTGCTGCACCAAGCCGATTTTGCTCATGGAAACATAATGATTGGCGATTTTTATCACTCAAATAATAACCTGCCCGAAGCAGAAAAGTTCTATAAGCGAGCATTGAAAAAAGATAGTTTAGCAAGCCTAGCACGCCTAAGCCTAGCCACCGTTTACAGTGCAGAACACAAGAATGACGAAGCACTGGCAACATTGCTAATGGTGGTGAAGATTGATGCCAAAAACGATGACGCATGGCATAGCATCGGTTTATTGTATGTGGAAATGAAACAAAACAGCCAAGCAAAAGCTGCTTTCGACAAAGCTGTAAACCTAAAATCGCTCAACATTAGGCTTTATTACAATTATGGCTTGCTGCTACAACAAGAAGGCAATAATGCAAAGGCAATTGATATTTTACTAAAAGGGTTGGCTTTGCAACCTAATGATGAATCATTGTTGTATGCCATCATATTTACTTATGCTAACAATAAACAACCACAAGGGGCAGTGGGATATGCAAAAAGGTTATATGACATTGCCCCAAATAATGAACAGTATCAACAGATATATCAAACATTCCATTTGCGATAATTACAAGTTTCTTCTAGGATTGCGTTTTGCAATAAATGATATTAGAAAAATATGACAGTCACTTGTTCTTTTCATTTCGTAGAAACCTGTTGTTTATAGTTACCTAGTTTACCTATCAGGAATTTATGAATTTATGGATAGTCCTTCTATTTAATCCTTACATCAACAACCGTTTTACCAGTTGCTTTTCTTAGTATATAAAAATATCTTTTCTCGTCTGTGTAGCCCATTTTAGTAATGTCGTAGTTGCCCAGGGTATCAGGCAGAAATGTCATAAACAACGCTCCATCTGCCAACTTATCCGTAAGCCCATTGGTAAAATAGCCAATCACCGCACTTTTGCCTATTACTTTTATAACTAATAAATTCTTTACTATATCCAGTTTACGCTTAAACAAACCGCGAACCTTATTATTCTTCAGCGTTGCCACAAACGCTTCCTGTGTTAGTCTTTGCAATAAATCGACTGGAAAATAGAGTTCCACCATAACTAAATTCTTGTAATACTTGCTTACAAGCTTTCCATAAATGTACATCATGGCATCGGCAACATTCAATCTTTCCTTTTCAAGGTCTTCTATGGCCAATCCAATTTTTGTAAACTGATTATCCTGCTTTTCTAGTGAACCTTTCCATGAACCGAGGAATGTTTGTATATCTATTTTAAGGCTCGCCAAATTTGCATCATCCCCAATTGCAGCTATCAGGACAACAATTGCATTTTTTCTCTCCTCAATAGCCCCTTGCTGAAATGGCTTACGAAATTTGGGCAGCAGCGACGTGTAATTAACAGTACCACGTTCATAAATTTTCTGTATGGCCACATCCCAATGCCTTATTTCGGTTCCACGAAGTTGCGCCACCTTTTTATTTACATCAAAAGTATTGGCAGGGCTACTACTATTTAGGGCAGAAAGCACCAAATAAGCCACATTATACTTGTCATTAATAGGCTCAAAATAGGTGTAATATTCCAACAAATCTGCATCTTCTATTCCAGATTTGAGATTAGCTTCAAATTGGGTAAAAATTTCCTTAGCGGTAATATAACTTTCTTCGGTAGCGGTATCAATGAAGTTTTCGGAGCGTATCCATGATTGCGTAGCCATAAGGTGCAGTTTATTTTATTATATAAAAAAATAAATACTGCTTGCTAACAGCTATTTACATAAAGGTCGTGGTTTGTGGGCAATAAACTACAAAAGAATTTATGCGCTAAATATTTGCAGATACAGATATATAATATGGTTTGCCTACCTTGTAACGAAACAAGGTGTACAAACCACGTGGTTAATAGGCATCGTAACGCAACAATACACACAAACCACATGGTTGAACCACCTCGTTACAAAACTATACGTACAAACCACCTAGTTTGCCTACCTCCTAACGCAACAAGCCTATCAAACTACATGGTTGAACCAAATAGGAACGCAACAAGATACTACAACCACGTGGTTTGTATTGCTCGTTGCGTTACTAGGTGGCTCAACCACTTACTTTATAGTTATCCGCAATTATTTACGCCCTTAATTAGGTTGCTTCTATCCACTGCCAAAATCATTACCCTTTTCATGCAAGTGCTTTATACCGCTGTAAGTTTATGTATTGGTATAAAGCAAGTGTATTTATAGTATCTAGAATTATTTAGCGGATGATTGTAGTTGTTTGATATGGGAAGTATTGTCTGAATCAGGATTGATGGGATTAAAGGATAGGTAGGATTAATACGCCCAATCCTAAATATTCTGAAATCAATTTAATCTTGAATCAGATAACTTTTTTCTACTAATAATTAGTAGTATTGCAAAAAATAATTTATTCAAAAAATATCAATTATCGTTTATGAGACATTTAAATAGACAATAAAAAAGCTAAAGTTTAAAATAAAATGAAATAATTGATTTCAATTAAGATTTAATTATATTCTAAAAAAGAATTTCTATGTTTTTACTGAGCAGATGTCAAACAAACATACATTTGCTTTTGAAAATTAACTAATAATTCAAACGTTTAACTGCTACTTAGGATATGAATATATTTAACTTAAAAAATATTATGATGAAAACAACAAAATGTTTACTGTTTGTCCTTTTTTTTACTTTTACAAACTGCGTATCAACTAAATCGCAATCGTCAACTAATTGGAAACTATTAGGAGAAAAGAAAGCGGACTTTGTTTCCGATAGAGATGTTATGAATGTTAATTCAAATCCCACTTTCAATAAAATTAAGATTCGTGTGTTTAATGGCAAAGTTCTTATGCAAGACATGAAAGTTGAATTTGGTAACGGAGAGGTTATCGATGTCCCTTTGAAATATGTTTTTGATGAGGGTGGCTACAGCAGAGATATTGAACTGCCTGGAACTAGGCATATTGCAAAAATATTTTTCCATTACAAAACTTCAAAAAGTTCTTTTGAAAAGGGGATTGTTCAAGTTTGGGGCAGTAAATAAATATCCTTCTCAGTTGTAATTAAAATATAAATAATCAAAAGAGTTTATGTCAGTTTAATTTTCTAAACCTAAAAGTATAACCCTACTTGGAGGAATTGCCTTCAAATAGCTTTATAATGGTAGATAACAAAATATAAATTGAAAAATATTCAATTGTCAAGCTCCTTTTCCGTGTCAAATTATAAGAAATCAAATTGATATAATGTCTAAATAAAATCAGAATTATGAAAGTTATTTTACTCTCATTCCTTACACTCATTTCTATATTATCTTTCGCCCAAGCAGATCTGGTGTGTTCTAATATTACAAGCACCCAAACTAGTTTGTCATTAGGACAAAGGATTTCTTTTAATTTCAGAATTAAAAACATTGGAAATTCAGCCGCAGGTATTAGTCATTCTGGAGTATATCTGATAGATTCAGCAACTTCAAAAATAACCTACTTAGCTGATGTTTCAACAGAATCACTTTCTGCCAATTCAGAAACAGTAAATTACTCGTTTATTTTACCTTTGTTATACAGACTTCCTGCCGGAAGTTCAAAAATTCTTATTAAAGCGGATAATAGGAAAGAAATTAATGAATCTGATAGTACAAACAATATTTCATACAGTCAGAACTCAATAATTATTCTAAATAATTACAAACGTGTCCAAAATCTTCCCTATCCAGTAATTTTAATTCATGGTTTAACTGGCAATGACACAACTTGGTATCCTTTCTTGCGTGACGAATTAAATTTCAATGGATATAGTTATGGAGGAACTATGGATTTTTGTTTAAATCAAGATGGCAATTTAAGTACATCAAACTATTCAAAAGATATTAAGGATTGGACTGATACAAGTAAATTGTCCTCGGGTGACTTTTACACTATTAATTTTGATATTGACAATTTAGGAATTAAATATAATAACAGTGCCCTAATACAAAGTAATCAATCCGCAATTACCAAACAAGGTATTGCCATGAAAAAAGCAATTGAACATGTCCTCTATGTTACTGGTAGAGACAAAGTAATTCTTGTAGGGCATAGTATGGGGGGATTAGCTGCAAGAGAGTATTTACAAAACAAAAGTAATTGGCAAAATGATAAGCAACACCATGTAGCAAAATTATTTACAACCGGAACCCCTCATGGTGGAAGTAACTCTACTTCAGGCAATTTAACCAGTATTTTTAAAGGAGTAGATGAACGTTCGGAAGCAGTTCGCGATTTAAGGAGGACTTATGATGTGTCGGGAGACAGTGGCGTATATCTGTATGGAGGCGTTGAGGATTTAACTGTAATGAATAATAGCATCATCGAGGATTACTTCAATTCTGACGTTAATTGTAATTCAAAGACTCTTGATAATATTGTTGGTCTGAATCATAAAACGATTCCTACTGATTTATCTTATACTTGTGTTATTGGAAATGACACTTATCCAATCCCCTTATGTGCAAATTGTGACGGTGTAGTTAATTTTTATTCAGCGAACTTGAATAATTTCTATCCTCAAATCAAAGCTGATACCTTCTATTGTGCTGGAAGCGGCAGCCCACTCCTTTTGGGGGGCAAGCCTTGGCATGTAGAACTGCCAAAACAATTCTACTTCAATAGTTTAGGTCTGGACGAACCAGATAATAAAAGTTTAGCATATCCAATCGCCCTTGGCAAACATTACTTTGGGAATTTTACTTCTAAAAATGCAGCGAGTATCTCAACTGTAGATAGTGATTATTATAAGTTTACTATACCAAGTTTGGGTAGTTTAACTACTTATCTTTTCAATATACCAACTTCTCAAGCTTCAATAAAGATTATAGACTCAGCTACTGGCACAAGAGTTTTACTTTCAAATAGTAATGGGAAAGGATATTTGGGCAAATTGATAAGCAACTTAGCAAAGGGCACATATTATTTAAATATATATTCACAGGCAGATTTTAATTCTTGGAATACCCCTTATTGTTTTGAGTTGGTATTTACACCTAATTCATTACCAATTACAGACATTGCCCTTGATGTAAAAATTCTAAGTAATACATTTATCCAAACCAACTGGCAAACCTCCACAGAATTAAACACCAGCCACTTCTTCATCCAGCACAGCAGAGATGGTAGTTCCTTTACAGACATAGGCACTGTAAAAGCAATAGGTAGTGGGGCCAACGGGTATAGTTTTACAGATGAAAAGCCTACTAATGGCATTAACTATTACAGACTTAAAAGTGTAGATAAGGATGGTAGTTTTAGTTACAGTAAGGTAGTCTCAGTACAATTGACAATTGATAATTATCAATTGTCAATTTATCCGAATCCTGCTAAGAATAAGGTAACTGTGCGAGGGAGTCATATTGCTGCTGTTCAGGTGGTGGATAATTTGGGTAGGGTACTAAAGATTGTTTCTTTTAAAGATGCTAGTAATCCTGTATTGACTTTAACTGGTATGCCTGCAGGAATCTATCATTTGCGCGTGCAAACTACTGATGGAAAAGTTAATGGAGTTGGGTTTGTGGTTAATTGATAATTAACAATTGATAATTAATACAGCGCAGCTTCTTCGCCTTGGTTTTACTCACGAAACAATAAAGTAAAATGTTCTTTAGTGAACCCATAGCGAAGTAGCTTAGTATATAATAAGTGGATAGGGAAGTATAACAGCTATATTTGTAATATGCAAAACATAACAGAGGCGCATAGATACATTGATAACGCTAAAGAAATACTTCGGGATAAGGCTCAAAAAGATGACAAATATTATAAAGACCCAAAGTATGTAAAGATGGCTGGCAATACAGCATATAATGGTGTGTTGGTAGCTTTGGATGGTTTGCTGGGTGTGAAAAAGAAAGGCAGAAAAAGCTTGGAGTGGTATAAAGAAGAGCTAGGTAAACTGGATAAAAAAATAGGAAATGCTTTTTCTATCGTTTATAATACGCTTCATTTAGATATGGGATATGATGGGCTGTTGAGTGTGAAGATAGCTAATATTGGTTTTGAAGAAGCAGAAGTAATTATTAATTGGGTAGAAGCCAAGCAGGAGGTAACCATTCACTAGATAATATAGCGTAATTACGCTAAACTGTAATAAAACTAAATAACTACGGTCAACAATCATTAAAAGGTTGTTGACCGTATTAGCTTAAAGAACATCGTCACATTTCATATAGAATAACAACTAAAGCCTATTGATACTTTAGAATGTCTTTATTTGAATTATGAAAACATTGACGCTTAACATACCAGACAGTTTGTACGTGAATACTAGAGACATAGCCATGATTGTATCCACACTGCTTTATGAACAAGGCAAACTTTCGTTGGGACAGGCTGCCGAAGTTGCTGGCATAACAAAACGAACATTTGCTGAATTGTTGGGTAGCTATAATGTATCGATATTCAACTTCCCTGCATCTGACTTATCTAGAGATGTAGAAAATGCATAAAACCATCATTTCCGATACTAGTTGTTTTATAATCTTAACCAACATTGGCGAACTATAGCTTTTGCACAAAGTTTATGGACAGGTTGTAACCACTGTTGATATGGCTTCCTAATATGGAGAAGTGTTACCAGAGTGGGTTGAAATAGCATTGAAAGAAGACAAAGAATAAAAACTTACTGGATGGTATCACTTTAAAAATGTTTTGTCATAAATTTAAACTACTTTTAACCAATACATCAGATACTACACAAATGGAAAAGAGCATCATACCCGAAAGCAAGATAAAAGAGATTGCCGAAACAATCGTTAAAGTGATTGATCCCGATAAGATAATTCTTATTGGATCTTATGCAGCAGGAACACCTAACGAAGACAGTGATATTGACCTATTGGTGATAAAAGATTCTCCGTTGCCTAGGTATAAAAGGGGGCTAGAAATACATAAAGCATTAATCAGAAGCGGTGTACCGATGGATGTTTTGGTATATACGCACAATGAATTTGTTACTGAAAAAGAGATACCCTCCTCATTTATACAAACGGCTATTAAATCATCAAAACTATTATATGAAAGGCAATCGTGAAATGGCAGAACCCTGGTTAGAAAAAGTAATACACGATATTGGTTCTGCAAAGATTATTCATCAACATTTACCTGATTACCATGACACAATTGCCTTTCATTGCCAACAAGCAGTAGAAAAAAGTATAAAAGGCATTCTAGTTTATTATGGAAAAGATTTTAAGTACTCGCATTATTTACCTTATTTGATAAACTTATTATCACAATTAATTCCTGTTACAGACGAAGAGGAAGATAAAGCAATCCTTCTAAATCAATTCAGTGTAGAAATAAGATACCCAAACACAACGATAGCTCTTTCTGAAGAGGATATTATTAACGCAATTGAAATTGCCGACTATTTTATGGAAAAAGCAATAGCAATCATTAGGCAATAAGATACCGATTGAAATAGAATGCTAGTTTACAATTGATATAATAACTTATCCAAAGTAACTTCAGTGGTATGATAAACTTTTAAACATCCAGGAATATAAACTACTGATACCCACCACTAGCAATGCCCCAACCACATTCAACCATAAGAAGCCAAGGCCAATAATATCATATTTATCGAGTGTGAAGAGGATAATAACCAATACCTCGCTGATGAGGGCGGCATAGAAGACTGCCTTTCCATTGATGGACTTGAGGTAGAAGCCTACCAAGAAGATGCCGAGTATTACCCCATAGAACAAAGACCCCATAATGTTTACGGCTTCTATAAGGCTGCCAATGCCCGAAGATAACTCGGCAGTGATGATGGCAAATATTCCCCAAGCTAGTGTGTAGAGTTTAGATGTTTTATACTCGTAAGAACTGATGGCAGCCTCATGCTCAAAGCGAGAATAATCCTTTTTTATACGTCTGTGAAAATCTATCATTGTGCAGGAAGCTAAGGCATTTAAAGCCGCAGCAATAGACCCCCATGCACTCATAAAGATGATAGCTATTAATAGCCCGACCAATCCTTTTGGAAGAAAATCTATCACAAAACGAAGAAAGATATAGTTGGTATCGTTGGTGTCAGCTTCGGGCAATGCTTTCTTTAATGTTGCTTTATATTGCTTTTGAATTGTGGCAAGTTTAGTTGCTCCTTCCTTTATATTAGCTTTAAATAATGGGTCAGTTGGATGTAGTAAGTACTGCTTACTATTGCTTTGTTGCTGTAATTGAAGGTAGTAATAATTGTTTTCTAAGCTTGTAAGGGAATCATTATACACTGTTTTATGTGCTTCATTGGCAAGTGCTTTATTAAAGAAAACTGGGGCAGCATTAAACTGGTAAAAGGCAAAAAGCATGGCTCCCAACAAAAGTATAAGAAACTGCATAGGTACTTTTACCAAGCCATTCATCAATAACCCAATCTTGCTACTGGTACTATCCTTAGCCGTAAGATAACGCCCCACCTGAGATTGGTCTGTACCGAAATAAGACAATGCCAGAAAGAATCCACCAATGATGCCACTGATAATGTTGTATTTGTCTTTCCAATCGAACCCTTTAGCTGTAAATCCCGTGGTTATTACATTAAGTTTCCCACCTACTCCACTTAATTGCAATGCCTGTTTAAACCCAACACCAGTTGGCAAGTAGTGCATCATACAATATCCGGCAGAAAACATTCCCACCAATATGATGACCATCTGTATCTTTTGAGTATAAGCCACGGCTTTTGCACCACCACTCACGGTGTATATTATTAGCAAGCCACCCATTACAATGTTTGTATAAAATATGTCCCAACCCAATAAAGAAGACAAGATGATGGAAGGGGCATAGATGCTTACGCCAGTAGAAAGCCCACGGGATAGCAAGAAAAGAAAAGAAGTGAAGGTGCGGGTGCGGGAATCGAAACGCTTTTCGAGGAACTCATAAGCTGTAAATACCTGCAACTTATTGTATAGCGGAACAAAGGTGATGCAAAGTATAACCATTGCCAGCGGGAGTCCGAAATAGTATTGCACAAAACGCATCCCATCAGTAAAAGCTTGCCCTGGCGCAGAGAGAAAGGTAATAGCACTTGCCTGTGTACCCATGATGCTTAACAAAACAAGATACCACGGCAGACTACGGTTACTGAGAAAGTATCCTTCCAGATTTTTGCTGGTACTGCTTTTGTACAGCCCATACGAAATGATGGTGGCAAGGGTGAGAATTAATACTATCCAATCGAGGGTACTCATGCAATAGAAGTTGAAATTGTTAAGTTGATTGTCGTAAGTCAAAAAGAGACCGTACTAAGGGAAAGTAGCTCAATAAATTTTAACTATATACTGAAGTAATTTGTAAACCAGACAAAGCCAGCGATAAGGACTAATAAAAAGGCAATGACAAAGATGTACCACTGCCGCCAAGAAGAGAAGATGGGAATGTATTGTTTGTTCATTGTGTTTATTGTTTAAAGAGTTGACCGTTTACCGACGTACCGTTTACCGTGAGCGACCAACGGTAAACGGTATATCGGTAAACGGTTAACTTCTTTTGCTTTTTATCAGTCCACTTACTAATAGTCCAAAGATTAATCCTATAACTAGTCCAACCTTTACGTTCTTTAAGAATTCGCCTAAAATGAATGCTATCAAAACTATTCCGAATATGCCAATGCCTCTGCGTGTATTCATGTATGTTTATTATTACTTAACCACAAAGAACACTATGGTTTTCACAAGGGACACAAGGATATTTTCTCTTTGTGTACATTGTGGTTATCATTTGTGTGCCTTGTGGTTCCCCCTCTCAATTATTACTTAACCAAAAGAGCACTAAGGTTTTCACGAGGGACACAAGGATATTTTCTCTTTGTGTACATTGTGGTTATCCTTTGTGTGCCTTGTGGTTCACCTCATTCAATTATTACTTAACCACAAAGAACACTAAGGTTTTCACGAAGTACACAATGGATGTTATTGCTATTTTTCATTGTGTCCTTTGTGTTACTTCCCTTGTATTCTTTGTGGTTAATATTTTTTAATGGGCTATTAGGTTTGCCAATATTCTATATGCGCCTGGCACACCTGCTGGTAATTGTCTGAATAGTACAAGACTTACATAAGTAAACCTTCCCTTACCATATTGAGTTGTAATTAAACTACCCGTGCCATCGGCCTTGTCGCCATTATCTTTCATTCCCAAAGGACATTCATAATGCGAATCTATCTGTTCTGCCTGATACGTGCTGCGCTCTTGTGTCCATCCTGCAAAATCCTTATCTGTAATCCTATTTGGATAGTTTAGAAGTGGATTGTTAGGCAATAAGAAATGAACTGCTGCTTCTTCTTCCGTTACCCTCGACAAACTATTAACTACAAAAGGATATGGTCCAATCTTAATATTCTTAGTGCCTACCAGATTGCTTTTTGCATACTGAACAATCAGGTTACCGCCATTCTTTACATAATCCATCAGTATTTCATGCTTATTGGTTAGATATTCTAACAGATTATAAGCCCTTATTCCAGTAATAATAGCATCGAATTGTTTTAGGGTTGCTTCGTTAATATCTGCATCCCCAAGCACTTTAACTTCATATCCCAACGCAGATAAAGCTTCAGGAATCTTATCACCAGCACCTACTATGTATCCAATTTTTTTACCTACTATCTTATAATCTACATTTACCAGATTTGCTTTAGCCTTCGGGAAATAAGTGATAGTTGGGATATGATCGTAGGCAATTGTTTTAGTATAGCCATTATAAATACCCTCATTTGCATACAGGCTAGCCACTTCTGTGGAGTTTGCATTCTTCTCTTTTGGCGTAAATGTACCCGACCAGATATTCTCGGTGTTATTAAAAGTACCGTACTTGATAACCGATTCGCTGTACTTCCAATTGGCTGTATAATGTTGTTTTATGTTGTACAAAACACTATCCTTAACATTAGATTTAAAATGCACATCTGCTTTTACAGGCGCACCATTTATGGACACATAATTGTCTTTGGTATAATTCAATTCCATTCTAGGGATGATTGCAATAGGCTGATATAATTCTCCCTTAGCTGGATCCACCACTTTATATTGAACAGGGCGTTTTATGGTAAAAGGCTCTCCTCCAATTGTAACTGTATAGGTAACTTGATAAGCAGCATCATTCTCAGCCTTTCCAATGAGGGTTTGATCTCTTACATCGAAACTTCCATCTTGAATAGGATATTCTAGCCAATAAGGTTGCGAAATGTGCTTATTGGCAGGAACAGAATGTATATGATTAATTGAA
Source organism: Chitinophagaceae bacterium (assembly GCA_947447825.1). Classification (GTDB taxonomy): domain Bacteria; phylum Bacteroidota; class Bacteroidia; order Chitinophagales; family Chitinophagaceae; genus Parasediminibacterium. Next base: position 23,084 of record CANFLL010000054.1, read on the forward strand.
AGATTCTGATTGGCAGTTAAATTAGTGTTCAAAATAGTATCCCAACCATCAATATTAATATGCTGCAAGACAATAGGCGTAATTGAACGGTTATTCAAAAAGAAATTAATCTTCATAATATCGCCTTGTGCAATCATTTGTTGTGTGGTAGTAGCTTCCGAAAATAATCCACTGCAAGCTTCGATAACCTCTTGCGTTTCTTCTAATTTTTTGTTCCTCCAATAGGATTCTGGTATAGCCTTAATTGCTTTATATAATTGCAAAAGCGATGGTACACTAACGTATGGTTTTTCAAAATCGAATTTGGCAATAACTTCTGCTATCATAGTTTCAATTTTACCACCATTTGGCAGCCTTTTCCAACTAACATCAATACCTTCCATCAATTCGGTTTTAGGAGCATCGCCACCTGTGGTTTTAAAGAATTCAATATTCTCTCCCTTCTTCCTAGCTCGTCCTTCGCCCTGACATTTATGCATACTTCTAGCCTCGCCACCTATTTCGCCATAACTTTTTCCAATTAACGGATTAAAGCCACCTACATCTATCTTTAACTGATCATCGGAAGTAGTATTAGTAGTACCAAAGTTGAAAGTATTCCAAAGTATCCGCCTAGCCTGCCAAGGTTTTACACCATATTTAAACTGTTCTGGAAACTTAGTTGGGTCTGCAGCGGCAGTAAATGCTTCATTCGCCAACAAAGAGGAAGCTGCATGATGACCATGACCTGCACGTGCATCACCAGGAAAACGCGTGATGATAATATCAGGTTGGTATTGTCTGATTAACCAAACTACATCACTCAAAATCTTATCCTTTCCCCATATCTTCAATGCTTCCTGCGCATTTTTGCAGAAGCCAAACTCATAAGCACGGCTAAAATATTGTTCACTACCATCTATTCGCCTTGCAGCCAATAATTCTTGGGTACGCATCAAACCAAGTTCAACACCTTGTTCACTACCTAAAAGATTTTGTCCTCCATCTCCACGAGTAAGGCTAAGATAGGCAGTTCGGTAAAGTTTTTCCTTTGCTAGCCAAGGCAATAATCCATTATTTTCATCATCTGGGTGAGCTGCCACATACAAAACGCTACCAAGAACATTCAGTTTTTTAAGTTTTAGATAAATGTCGGCACTGCTATTTGTTGCTGGTAATTGAGAATACCCTTTTTGAAGCCCAAATAGTAAACAATAAATTAAAAGTAAAAATGTCCTTTTCATATCTTATAATATTATTCAAAAGGAAGAAAATCTTCTATGATAATTCATGCAATATTATTAACTATACCTAAGAACATATAAAATATAAAAACGAATATTTTGAACATAAAAAAAGCATCGCAGAATTTGCAATGCTTTTTTCTATTTACATTAATCATAAACACAAAACAGTAGTGTTTATAAACTACAAGTTAACCTAAAAATTAGTGAAGAACGTTTAATTTTTAATCAATAAATCCATTCTCTTTTTTCTCTTGCTCCTGAATGTTTCTACCCACTTTAGAACCGTAGATTAAACTAACTGCAATTATCACACTGATTCCACCTTCTACTGGTAGTTCATTATCATTAAGAATAAGCAAATTGGGAGCAATTGCTTTTCCTACTGCATAGCATTTGATAACTATTAAAACTAAAAATATTCCTAGTAACTTTTTCATTGTTGAATGGGGTATTATTTGCAAGCAAAACAAAGATTAAACATTTTTTTGAATTATAAAAATAAATTTTCAGAAATAATATTGAATTAATATTGATTTCTCATTAGCTCATAAATGACTGGAAAAAATCGCTTCCTAAACTCGCTTCCGTTAAGATTCAATTATGCAGCTCAGTGAAAATAAAATCATATTTATGCTTATTTAGTTCATTAAAGATGAATTAAATAAGCAATCCAAATAAACAGAAACCCTTTTAGAAAATAATCCTTTAAACTAGAAAAGAGACATCAAACTCCATTTATAAAAGAATTAATGTCTCTATTGCAAAGTTTTATCCGACTTATAAAGTGCTATAAAAGCAAAATAAATTTTAGTTGAAATGCCAAGCTTAGTTTAACTTAAAAAAGTTGTTTGATTTAATTCAACAACCGATAATTTTTATTTATCCTCCAAACTTTTCTTGCCAAGCTAACATTCCACCAATTACATTTACAGTGTTTGTAAAGCCCAATTGCTCCAAAATGGCGCAAGCAGTTGCACTTCTTTTTCCACTACGGCAATGAATAATTACTTCTTCATTACGCAACTCTTCAATGTCATCAATTGCATTTGCTTGAATGTTCCCTAATGGAATTAATTGTGCTCCAATATTAAATTCAGCATACTCAGATGGTTCACGTACGTCAATAAGGTTAATTTTTTCACCTGCATCAATTCTCGCTTTTAAAGCTTCTACTGTTATTTCTTTCATTATTTACATTTTTTATTGTGGGTAACTATTTGTACTATCTTTCACAGGGGCAGTAGAACTTATGTATAAATCTACTGTTGATCCTTGTCTTATTTTATTTATTGTTTTTTGTCCTGCAACTGCTTCACTATAAATGGCTGGATTTTGCCGAACCACAAATGCATTGGCAGAATCTGAAACCTCACCAATGGCAACAATACTTCCGGCACTCAATCCACTAAGTCCTAATCTTGATTTTGCTGCCGATAGTGTTAAGCCTACAACATCAGGCATATTCATCGCACTGTCGCCAATGCCACTACCCAAAACAAAATCTATTGTACTGCCTATTGAAATCTGTGTACCTGGCTTTATAGGTTCCTTGTTGAATAATTGTTCCAACACGGCATTGTGTGCAAAATCGGGTTTGTAAGTTGTGTCTCCAAGTTTCAAGCCCATGCTTTGCAAGTAAAGTGCTGCACTTTTAAAAGAGAACCCAATAAGACTGGGCATCTCAATTTTTGGAGGAACAGATCTATTAACGGTTAAGTAAATTGTTCTCCCAAACTTTACTAGAGCATCTCCATCAGGTATTTGTTTAGTGATGGTTAATCCAGGCACAGTAGTGGTAAATACAGAATCCGACACTTCTACTTTGAAACCTTTTGACTCTAAAAGATTTATGGCTGCACTTACATTTTGCCCAACAATGTCTGGCACTTTTTCGTACTTGCCATGGCCTGTTATCCAACTAAGACAGCCAAAAAACAACAATATCACTACTGCTGTAGAAGCAATAGCTACCAAGATATTTGCCCATAGGGGTTTTGACGTAATGAATCGTAACATTTAAATTAGGTTAGTGTTATTTGCCAACGGTTAAAAAAGATTTTGTACATCAGGTATTTATTCAAGAGCTTTTCCACTAAGAGTATAGAAATAACTACTTTCAAAAATAACGACATATTATCTATTTATTCTCCGTAGACTTGTAAGTGAAAACAGAAATTAATAGTGTTTTGCCAATCATTTTTCAAAATCATAGTAGCGCTTCTTCAATCAATGCGGTATAAAAATCTTTCAGATTCCATCCATAAGCTTTAACTTGCTGAGGTATAATGCTAGCTGCACTTTGCCCTGGCACCGTGTTTACTTCTAGCATAAAAGGCTTGACAGTAGTTGCTTCCAGTATAAAATCAATTCTTACTACACCCCGGCAGTTTAAAACTTTATATACTTGCACTGCTGCATCACTAATTGAGGTAGCAATAGTTGCGTCTAATACGGCAGGAGTAATTTCTTCACTTAATCCTTGATATTTTGCTTCAAAATCGAAAAATTCTTTTTTTGTAATAATTTCAGTTATTGGTAAGGTTAATATCTGTCCTTTGGTTTTAAATACACCAATGGTAAATTCTCGCCCTTTTATAAATTCTTCTACTAAGACCTGATCATCAACCTCAAAAGCTTTGTATAGTGCCGTTTGTAATTCTGTAAACACGTTCACTTTGCTAATCCCCAAACTACTACCACCATTATTGGGTTTCACAAATACGGGCAATTGAAGCTTCGAAACAATTTCTTCTGGAGAAACTTGTGTATGTTTGAAAAGATGTAAACTTTTTGCCACATTAATGCCGCCAAAAGCAGCAACGGCAACTGTAAACCATTTGTTGAAAGTTAATGCACTAGTGGCCGCATCGCAACTAGTATAAGGAATGCCCAGCATGTCAAAATAGCCTTGTAGTTTTCCATCTTCGCCTGGGGTTCCATGGATACAAAGAAGGATAGCGTCGAATTGTATGGTTTTTCCATGGCAATCAATAACCGAAAAGTCTTCCTTGTTAACTTTAGTGCGTTCACCCAATTCGTTTATGTAGACCCATTCTGTTGTGTTGATGTCTATTTTATAAATATCAAATTTGTCAGTATCCACGTTGTTTCCAACGGTAATAGCACTTTTATAACTTATTTCAGCCTCGCCACTATAACCGCCTGTTACTAATGCAATCTTCTTTTTCATTCTTTTCTGATGAGTGCCAAATATAATAGTCTTTTGTTTAGGATAGATAATAAACGATGAATGGTGGAAACCTTCTTTACTTTAATTTAACTTTAGCACAATTACCTAGTTCATTTTAGAAAACGTATTATTTTGAAAGTCAAAAGTCAAAAGTAAAAAGTCAAAAGTCAAAAGTAATAACTCAGAAGTTGAATGTTAGTCAAAATAAAAAGAGGCAGTTAGGAAGATAATAATTCACAACCGCCTCTTTCTTTTATAATCCTAGACCTACGACTTTCAGTTAATCTTTAATCAATATTCATTGTGCCTTCAAGGAAACATTTTCTTTGGAGATAATAAAAAGCGGCATGACTAAATTTTTAAGGTGAGGTAAATAGAAAAAAATAGAGTTACTTTTCAGGGTATTTGTACGACATTTTACGCTAAAGTTTCCATGCAACACAAAGATTATGGGATTTTATATGATTAGGATTACCAATATGGATGCTAAACCATAGAGTCCTTTGTGTTTTTCTTTTGTAGTATTTGTTGTAAAGCTTTTGGAGAACAGAATTAAATTATTTTGTAAAAATATAGTATGTGTTTACTACGCAAAAGAATGGGTTGATGTTTTGAATAATGATTATTAGAATTAGCGGAATAGTAGTATTTGTTTCTAGGACAGTGAAGAGTTCAGCTAATTCTGTTTTTAAAGTAGGATATTTTTTACTAAGCTTATTGGCTTCCTTTTTAAAGTTTTCGGAGAGTTCTATTTTATAACTTATTCAGAAAGTCTTTGGCAGGGGTGGTTTTTAGTTTTCCTTTCCTATAAAGCTTCACTTCGGCTAGTCCTGCTTTTATCCCTTCCAATATTTCTTCTTTGGAAGGCTCGTCATCTGTTTCTATTTTCTTCACATAGCTGAGGTTCTTTGCCAATTGCACAAAGTAATTGTATTCTTTATCAGCTACATAAACGGTTACTTGTCTCATTTTATTTATTGAGTGTTTAGCATATTATATTTATTATTCTCTATTGCTTCCCTTTTTTTAAAAATCACCATCCTATCGCCACTCGGCAGGAGTACATTGCTAGTTAATGATTTTTGAAGAGGATATTGTGTTGTTATTTATCTCTCGAGATGTATTTATCATAAAATTTACCAGTACCCTTTGCATCTAACCTTCCAACAATTACCTCCACAGAACTTTTGCTTAATTCTAAATTGGGACGTAAATGAAAATGTTCCCTTGCACCAATAGGAAGGTCTTTTATTTTATCTTGATTCAAATCTGCTAATTTTATTAAGAATTTACCAAAAGATTTCAAGCCTTCTGGGTCACCATGAATTAGTATATCTTGCCATTTCTCTACTTTTCCCTCAAACTCATCCTCTTTTTCATGAATTAAAAAGTCTAAATGACCTTTTATTAGTGATTTGTATTTTTTCATTTTATTATCAATTATTTATTATCAATTTTCAATTCCCCCTATTTCATTCCCTCCAATTCCTTCTGCAATCTAAACATCTCATCTCTTAGCGTGGCGGCTTCCATAAAGTTCAGGTCTTTAGCGGCCTTTTCCATCAGCTTCTTGGTTTGGGCAATTGCCTTTTCCATCTGTGGTATGGTCTTGTAGCTAACCTGTTCTTCGGCGGCGGTGTTCAGTTGTGCATCGCCCATTATTGCATACGGTTTGCTTTCATCAAAGCCCTTAATGTCCAGCACCGAAGTCTGTTTCATTATCTGATCTATCGATTTATTTACAGTCGTCGGGGTAATGTTGTGCAGCGTGTTGTAAGCAACTTGCTTCTCACGGCGGCGGTTTGTTTCGTCAATGGTGCGTTGCATACTCATCGTCATCTTATCCGCATAGAATATTACCTTTCCATCTACATTCCTCGCAGCACGTCCTGCCGTTTGTGTTAGTGAGCGCTCATTACGCAGAAAGCCTTCCTTGTCTGCATCTAGTATTGCTACCAATGCTACTTCGGGTAAGTCCAATCCTTCCCTCAATAGGTTCACTCCCACCAATACATTTATATCTCCCAAACGTAGTGAGCGCAATATCTCAATACGCTCTAGCGTATCTACATCGCTATGTATGTATTTCGATTTGATGTTTATCCTCCCCAAGTATTTGTCCATCTCCTCCGCCATCCTTTTGGTGAGGGTGGTTACCAGCACACGGTCGCCTTTCTTTACGGTTTTATCTATCTCATCCAACAAATCATCTATCTGGTTTACCGATGGACGAACTTCTATTGGTGGTTCAATTAATCCTGTAGGTCTTACCACCTGTTCCACCACTACACCACCCGTTTGTTGCAGTTCATATTCGCCAGGAGTGGCACTCACAAAGATGGATTGCCCTATTAGGCTTTCAAATTCATTAAAGTTCAGTGGACGGTTATCCATCGCACTCGGCAAACGGAAACCATAATCTACCAACACCATTTTTCGGCTTCTATCACCCCCATACATACCAGAAATCTGTGGAATGGTCTGGTGACTTTCATCTATCAAACAAATAAAATCCTTCGGAAAATAGTCCAACAAGCAGAAAGGACGAGTACCAGGTTCGCGCCTATCGAAAAAGCGAGAATAGTTTTCTATGCCAGTGCAATAACCAAGTTCCCTAATCATTTCCAAATCATATTCCACCCTTTCCTTCACCCTTTGCGCCTCTTCTTTCTTACCCACCTGTTTAAAGTATTCCACCTGCGCCATCATCTCATCCTGAATCTCATTCATCACCTGCACCATTATATCTTTAGGGGCGAGGTAAAGATTGGCAGGAAAAATAGCCGCATTCTCCAATACGCCAATACGCTTGCTGGTCTCCTTTTCTAAGCTTTCTATCTCTTCAATCTCATCACCAAAGAAGGTAACGCGATAAGCAATATCCAGATAAGGCAAGTTAATATCAACAGTATCGCCTTTAACCCTAAACGTTCCCCTGCCAAATTCTCCTTGACTACGTTGATACAAACTATTCACCAAGGCATGCAAGAATCCCTGCCTAGAAATCACCTGTCCTTTATGAATTCGTACAACTCCATTGGCGAACTCCGTTGGGTTTCCCATACCATAAATGCAACTAACACTCGCCACCACCACAATATCACGCCGTCCGCTCAGTAATTCACTAGTTGCTTGCAGGCGCAGTTTATCCAGTTCTTCATTAATACTAAGGTCTTTTTCTATATAGGTATTGCTAACTGGCATGTACGCTTCGGGCTGATAATAGTCGTAATAGCTAACAAAATACCCTACTGCATTATCAGGGAAAAACTGTTTGAACTCGCCATACAACTGCGCCACCAAGGTTTTGTTGTGGGTGAGTACCAACGTAGGACGTTGCGTGGCGGCAATAATATTGGCCATGGTAAAGGTTTTACCACTACCCGTTACCCCCAATAAAGTCTGAAATCTTTCTCCCTCTTCAATCCCTCTCACTAATTGTTTGATGGCAGTAGGCTGATCGCCCGAAGGTTCGTAAGGTGCGTATAATTGAAATGACGACATGGCGCAAAAATACAGTTATCAGTTAACAGTAATCAGTAAACAGTTTGGGATTGAGGTCTCATGAAATAGGTTGACTCAAAGTTGGTTGATAACTTTTCAGAAAACGTATTTTTATGGAGGTAAAACTTCGAGAGGTGAGACATTTTAGTACCGAGTTTAAGAAAGAGAAAGTAGAGTTGCTAGCTGCGAAAAAGATAA
>CANFLL010000055.1 GCA_947447825.1 Chitinophagaceae bacterium
ACAAGGTCATCATACGCTTCTCATTGACAAAACAAAAGAAGAGAAATAATTATTTTTTAACTAAAGAGGTTATCAACAAAAGTTGAAAGTGGGAGAAAAAACGTCAACCTATATTATGGGACCTCAACCTAACCACTAACAACTAACCACTAACAACTAACCACTAACCACTAACCACTTACCACTAATCACTTACCACTAAAAAGAGGCTACCAAAATCTGCGATAGCCTCTTTTGTTTTTAACCTTCGTTACTGCTTCTGTTACTATACATTATGTACTTATACACAAATAATTCAATGCCGTTTAGTTCCAAATTAATTCCATAATCCTCCCCACTTCTCGTTATTAAATTCAAACATAACATAAACTATTCTTGAGTTTGCTCTACGTTCTTTGCGGTTATTTTTATAAACATAACATCAGTATTCCTTATTTTTACTTCATGCTAAAAACGCTTTCAATATTATGGAACAGTTTCAAACTGGCTTTTAGTGAACTAAGGGCAAACACGCTCAGAACCGTTCTTTCATTGCTGGGCGTAACGTTTGGCATTTTTTGTATCATCGGAGTGTTGGCAACTGTTGATAGCCTTAAAAGAAAAGTGCAAGGCGACATCAAACAAGTAGGTAATAATAGCATTTACCTTGACAAATGGGAATATGGCGGTGGTGAAAATTATCCTTGGTGGAAATATGTTAGCCGTCCAGTACCTAAATTCTCCGAAATACATTTCATTAAAGAAAAATCGAACCTCACTGGCAATATTGCCTTTTTCTGTAGTCAAAATGGAAATGCTAGCTACGGAGATAATATTCTTTCCAATATAAATTTCTTTGGTACTACAGAAGATTTTAGTAGGATACAATCTCTTGAAACACAAACTGGGCGTTACTTATCTGATGGAGAATTCACCAGAGGTACACCATCAGTGGTGATTGGAGATGCCATCGCAACTCAACTTTATGGCGGAGCAAAATTTGCTGTGGGCAAAGAACTAACTTTTAAAGGCAGAAAATTGGTGATTACTGGCGTAATAAAAAAGCAAGGACAATCATTTGCCAATGTGTTCGATTTTGATAATGCCCTCATCACTCCATTCAACTATTTTGAAAGTATATATAATCCTGATAAATCGAGTCCCGCAATATTGATTCAAGGAAAAGATGGAGTAGCCACCAAAGCTTTGCAGGATGAATTGAAAGGGGTAGTGCGGCAGATAAGAAGACTTAGCCCCAAACAAGACGACAACTTTAGCCTTAACGACATCAGTTCATTTGCAGATAAATTAAACACACTGTTTACACAAATTAACCTTGGAGGTTGGGCAATTGCAGGATTGAGTTTGATAGTGGGCGCTTTTGGCGTTGCGAACATTATGTTTGTAACTGTGCGAGAAAGAACCAGCCAAATAGGGTTAAAAAAAGCAATTGGAGCAAAAAGCAGCACCATTCTAACAGAGTTTTTAATTGAGAGTGCTTTTCTTTGTATTGTGGGCGGATTGATAGGTCTTTTCTTTGTGTGGATATTGGCGGTTGTGTTAAGTGGAGTGCTTCCCTTTCCCATCTTCATTGCCCCCAATATTATAGTAATTGCCCTTACAATTTGTATTGCATTAGGCATTCTGTCTGGAATCATTCCAGCTTCTATTGCTGCAAAAATGGATCCTGTAGTTGCCATACGAACTAAATAAGTTTGTAGTATTACAGGGATTTATTAAAACTATTGACCAATATCAACTCTTACCACACATAAACGGATTGTATATTTGTCGCATGATACATAAACACACTTTGATAGAAGCAACAATGGCAGGGGCAGCCATCATGAAAGAATACTTCGAAAAACAATATACCATTAGCAGCAAATCTAGCCTTAACGATTTGGTTACCGAAGTGGATCATAAAAGTGAAGAAGCTATTTTTAATGTGATAAAAACACATTTCCCTTCTCATAACATCCTTAGTGAAGAATCGGGTCAGGTGATTCAAGAAAGTCATTATAAATGGATTATTGACCCAATTGATGGAACAATTAATTATGCCAATGGAATTCCCATTTGCTGTGTTAGTATCGGTTTAGAAAGAAATGGTGTTATTGAAATGGGGGCTGTTTATAATCCTTTTTTGGGTGAATTCTTTTTTGCTCAAAGAGGATTTGGTGCCACATTAAACGAGAAAAAATTGCATGTAAGCGACACAACTGAATTAACAAGAAGCTGCTTAGTAACAGGTTTTCCTTACACTTATTTAGATGCACCTAATGGGCCACTTCAAATATTTGAGAAATTGGTTCGCAAAGGAATTCCAGTAAGAAGGCTTGGTAGTGCTGCGATAGATTTATGTTGGGTGGCTGCTGGCAGATTTGATGGTTTCTATGAACATAAATTGCAAGCGTGGGACAGTGCCGCAGGGTTTTTAATAGTACTGGAAGCGGGCGGAAAAGTTACCAATTTTACAGGGGGAGAATACAATCACTATCAGCCAGGCATCATTGCGTCTAATGGCAGAATTCATGATTCATTGCTTAAACTAGTAAATGGAGGAGAAATTGAATAAATGCTAAACATTCTTGTAAAGGGTATTTTACCAAAAAATGTACAAGGCAATCTCAAATACCATCAAGATATTAGGGATGAAAACTAGCAAAAGAGACTCTATACCAAAGTCTCTTTTTTGCATTGTTCACATTGAGTTGAAGCACCTAGAAGTAACGAAAAATAACATTTAAGTTCTCATTAGTATAACGCCAAGAAAATAAACTGTTCCTTTGGCAAGAAAAATAACATACAACAACATGAGCAATAGCAGAACTGAAATAGCAGATTTAGGAGAGTTTGGATTGATAGAACACCTTACAAAAAACTTTGAAATACACAATGCTTCCACCATTTTGAGTGTGGGAGACGATGCGGCAGTAATTGACCATTTTGGCAAACAAACAGTTATCACTACAGACTTATTACTGGAAGGCATACATTTCGATTTAATGTACACCCCCCTCAAACATTTGGGCTATAAAAGTGTGGTGGTTAACCTAAGCGATATTTACGCAATGAATGCTACCCCAACTCAAATTACGGTTAGTATTGGGTTGAGTAATAGGGTTAGTTTGGAGGCATTGGACGAATTTTATGAAGGTGTTTATGCCGCTTGCGAAAAATATGGTGTTGATTTAATTGGTGGTGACACCTCTTCTTCATTAAAGGGCTTTGTTATTTCTGTTACGGCAATTGGGGAGGTTACGCCAGATAAATTTGTGAAGAGAAGTACAGCCCAAAAGGGTGATTTAATTTGCGTAAGTGGATATATAGGAGGTGCTTTTTTGGGTCTAACGCTCATGGAAAGAGAGAAGAAAATTTATTTGGAGAACCCTCAAATTCAGCCCGACCTAGAAGGAGAAGATTTCATAGTGGGCAAACTATTAAAGCCAGAAGCCCGTAAGGATATTATTGAGTTTTTAGCCGCTAATGACATTGTGCCTACATCGATGATGGACGTAAGTGATGGGGTAAGTAGCGAAGTATTGCATTTGTGCAAGCAGAGTAATCTTGGTTGTATGCTTTATGAAGACAAACTGCCCATTCACGATGCAGCAAGAAAAGCAGCTTTCAAGTTTGGCCTCGATCCCACAGTTTGCGCTTTGAATGGTGGTGAAGATTATGAATTGATATTTACCATGAAACAAGCTGACTACGATAAGATTACTTTGAATGAAGAAATTGCAGTGATTGGTTACATGGATGACCTTGAAAAAGGCTGTAAATTCTATACCAAAGGCGGAAATACTTTTGATGTAACAGCCCAAGGATGGAATGCATTTGTGAAGAAGTAATGTTCAATAAAATGCTTAATAAAAGATGGAAATAGATACTTTATACCTAAAAAGATGCACTAGCACGCTAAATAAAGCCTATTCATTATTGCAGAATGCTGACCGGGAAGCAATAGATTACGACATGTATCGGTCTGCCTGTATAAAGGAGTTCAAAATAATAATTGAGCAAAGTGGTAAACTTCTTAAAAAAGCCCTGAAACCCTATTTTCATTCATCAAAAGCAGTAGATAGTTTAGTTTTTAAAGATATTTTTAGACATGCCGTTCTTCACGCAATCATTGATGTAGGTGCTTGCGAAAGATGGCTGATTTATAGAGATAATCGAAACTCAACAGCTCACGATTATGGTTTGGGTTTTGCAGAAGAAACTTTAGTCTTGTTACCTCAGTTTATTAAAGATGCAACTGCATTAGCCACAGCCATCGATGAAACAAATGCTTAACAAATATGCTTATTCGTGAAAAAGACAAACTGACTTTGATTGGTTTTTTCCAAACCATTTCAATACCTGTGGAAATATGGGCTTATGGAAGCAGGGTGAAAGGTACGGCACATGATGGCAGTGATTTGGATTTGGTTCTACGTACACAAAACTTACAACCGTTTCCCGTTGATGAATTCTTCAATCTGGTAGAAACAATTAGAGAAAGCAATATCCCCATTTTAGTGGAAATCAGAGACTGGACAAGATTGCCAGAAAGTTTTCATAAACAAATAGAAAAACAATACGAGGTGTTTTTTTCAACTATTCATAGCTATCCAAATGCGTAAAATAAACTTCGTTTTTCTGCTAATTTTCTTGTTAACCTCCTGTGTTTCTTCTCACTTATCGAACTATCAATTCAATCAAAAAACAGCAGCACCAAAACTGAAAGAAGATATTTTATTGCTAAAAACAATACTAGAAGCAAATCATCCAAGCCTTTATTGGTACACGCCAAAAGATACTTTAGATAGTTATTTTAAAACCGCTTATAATAGCATTACTGATTCTTTAACCGAAATTGAATTTAGAAATAAAGTAGCCAACGTTATCAGTAAAATTCATTGTGGGCATACAGCTGTCCGATTTTCGAAAGATTTCACTAAACAATTAGACAAGCATAAATACCCTTTGTTTCCACTAAGCGTTAAAACGTGGCAGGACACGATGGTGGTAGTGGGCAGTTATTTTAGTAATGACACCATGCTGAAAAGAGGAACAATCATTACCTCCATTAATGGACGAACAAACAAACAATTACTTGATAGTATGTTCAACCAAATTAGTACGGACGGCTTCTCCAATACTTTTAAAAGTCAAGTTATTTCTGGCAATTTTACCTATTGGTATAAACTAGCTTGGGGATTGGATAGTGCTTATAAAATTGGGTATTTAGATAGTTTAGGTAAACAACAATCTGTGGTAATAAAAAATTTTTCGCCTGCAAAAGCCAACATAAAAAAAACATCAACTGATTCGCTTAAAACCCGAAAAGTTACTCAGCCTGTTCCTCCAACAGTGAAAGTATCTAGAAGAGAAAAAAGACGATTAGAAAAAGCTGTTTTTAGATCGTTTACTATTGACAGCACTAATACGGGTCAATTAAGAATCTTAAACTTTACACAAAACCATTTGAGGGCATTTTTTCGAAGCTCTTTCAAGCAGTTAGAAGAAAAAAAGATTAAGAACTTAATTATAGATATCCGAGAAAATACTGGCGGATACATGAATACTAGCAACCTATTAACAAGATATGTAATTGATAAACCATTTAAAAATGCCGATACCCTTGCTGCCATTACTCAGTCAATCAAGCATCCATTTTATGTAAGGGAATCGTTGAAATATTGGTTTCTTTCGCATTTAACCAGTAGAAAGCTAGCTGATAATCGCTATCACATTGGGCGTGCTGAACATCATTATTTTAAACCGAAAACCAATCATCATTTTGATGGTAATGTTTACATTTTGCAAGGTGGCTACACTTATTCTGCATCCACGTTGTTTACCTCAGCAGTTAAGGGACAAAAAAATGTAACAATAATTGGGGAAGAAAGCGGTGGTGGACAATATGGAAACACGGCCACCTATTTGCCTATTATCATTTTACCAAATAGCAAGTTGCGTATTGTGATGCCTACTTACAGAATGGTGATGGATGCCAACAGAAAGAAAGATGGAAAAGGCGTGCAGCCCGACATTTTTTGTAGGGCTACGGTAGAAGGCATCAAAAAAGGAATCGATTTAAAAATGGCAAAAGCAAAGGAGATGATTAGCAGGATAAAGTGAATAGTCGAGAGTCAAAAATTCAAAACTTGGAAGCCAGAAGTAAATAGTCAACCTTACTCCATACTTTCACTTTCAACTTTTCACCTGACTTCTAAAACCTCAATCCTGGATAATGGTCAATTGTTTCGAAAACATTACGTGGATCTTTTTTCAGGATGGTGATAAATTTGGCTAAACTATCAGTAAAATTATCTTTTCTAAACATTCGATCATGGCTTAAAATCACTACATGGTTTTTAGTATGAACATGATTTCTCGACAATGCACTATCCACTTGTTCAGCAATTTTGTATGGGCGTTGAACTGGATAAGCCGTTTTGTGGTTAAAACTCCATTCCACATCCCAGCCAATTACATTGTAGCCACTACTATCCAACAAGTGACATACGGGCTTAACCAATGAAGTTGCCTTCGTGCTTCCATCAATAACCCATGCGCTATTGCCTGGTAACCTAATTATCTTGTAAGGCACTTTTAGTTTATTTTGTGCTAGATAAAAATCCTTTGCAGCCATTGCAGGATGATGGTAAAAGAATTTATATCGGTTATTGGCATGAGATGTACTGTGATTTGCCAATAGTATTTGCGGATAATCTGCTTTTGCTTCTCTCACCAGTTTTGCCAGATTATCACTATTTGCATGGCTTCCCACCATAAAGAAAGTGGCCTTCACATTTAATTTTTTTATCAGTTCAAGACAAGCTGTTGTTCCATTTTGCGGACCATCATCAAACGTTAGGTAAATATATCGTTTGGATGGGTCGTGCTTTATGGGTCTCCAAGCAAATTGGTTTATTGGCTTCTGAGTGAGGTTTTGAGAAGAATTTACTTGACTGAGTGATGTGAGTTTTTTTGCAGATTGACCATTATTATCACAACTGGTTATTAATAAAATCAACAAAATAAGGCCTGTAAAAAATCTATTTTTCGAACGCATCATGTTAAATATTAATGCGAATATACAATGCTCGAAAAAGTGAATCGGCAAAAGGTTCTGCACATTACCTTCAATGTGCAACGGCATTTGAAAAATGAAGTGCATTTGCAGAAAGAGGAAGATATTGTTTCTCAACAAAAACAAAACAAACTATCAACCTTATTTATTGATAATAGAAACATCTTTCTTTCAACATCCAAAATTGCTGCAAGTTAATAGCAGTAATCATTACACAGCTTCGAATAAACGGATGATACCCTTTCTTATATCGAATTCTCAACGTTGAAATGGTAATTCGAGAAACTGAATTTGAGAGGTAAATGAGTTTGAATTTAATGTGGTAATTAAAATTAGGTATTAAATATTTTGAATAAGGAGGATGCTTTTACCAAAATTTCTACAATGCTTTTTGTAACATCAGAATTTAGTGACCAAATGTTTCCTGTTAATAAAACTTGTACGAATAAGAAAAAACAATTTAATTTGGCTACACCATTTATAAAATGATTTGACTAAAAAGAAGGATTAACTTCCTTTATTTCAAATGAATGCTGCCCCTCTCATTTCACAAATCAAATTCTGCTGAGTATAACCATCAAACCCATCAAACTCTTTGCTGTCAATGAATACATCATTCAATTTAGCAATATTATCTTCTAAAAGCGTCATTTATTCACTTGAATCCAAGATAAATTCACCTGAGTCCTTGGCTGACTCAAGTGAGTCGTCGACTCACTCAAGTGAATCTTTGGCAAACTCAAGTGAGTCGCCGAGTTACTCAAGTGAATCTTACAGTGACTCACTTGAGTCGTCGAGTCACTCAGGTGAATCTTTGGCTGACTCAAGTGAATCTTTGACTCACTCAGGTGAATAAACTGAAGAAAGGGGGCTAAATAATGAGTTCACTTTTATAATCTGCGTATTTTCCAAAAGCTTCCTGAAAGTTTAAAACTTTGGAAAAGTTGATACGGATGCATAAAAGTGTATCGTTTTTTTATTATGAAATTAGCGGTAAAGCTTCTGAGGAGTAACGACCCATTTAATCTGTAAAATTGAATTAGATGCAAACTAACCTCATTCAACTCTCTTCAAAAGAAATGATAATGTAGCAGAAATGCATAAAAGTGTACTTAATTTCAAGGCAATGGCATATTGCAATTAATAAACAACTTTACTTAACTGTTTTCTACGATACTCAAGCGGTGTACATCCGTTTAGTTGCTTAAAATGTCTATTGAAATGTGATGAATTATTAAATCCACATTCTAAACATATATTGCCAATACTCTTATCTGTGTCTGCCAAAAGCTTGCAAGCATGACTAATACGCATCTCCAAAAGATATTGGGAAAAAGTTTTTTTTGTACGAGCCTTAAAAAATCTACAAAAAGCATTGGGGGTAAGATGTGCTTGAGCCGCTATTTCCTCAAGAGACACCGTCTTTGAAAAATTGTTTATCAAATATTGAAACACTGAATTTATTCGTTCACCTTCCTTTACAGAATGAGGATGCTCCATATTATTGGCGGCAATAGGATCTAAATCGCTCGAAAGTGAAAGGATATTAAGTATCTGCAATAACAAAATCAACCTTTCACTGCCTTTAGCAACTAAAAGTGTTTGCATAAATCCATGTACTTTTTCTTTTGTATTTCCGGTTATCTTAATCCCTTGTTTGGCTCTGTTTAATAAATCTGTTATGAGTTTATTTTCAGGTAACCCCATAAAAGGCAAGCCAAACACATCAGGCATAAAGTGTATTACCAGCGATTCAGCTTTTAGTGTGCTTTCCTTCACAAAATAATCATCATCACTTCGCCACAAATGGGGCAAATTACTGCCCACCAAAACCATATCATCACTATTAAAATGATTAATATCATTACCAATAAACTGTGTTCCACTTCCTTGAATTATATATACCAACTCTACTTCTGGATGAAAGTGCCATTCATTATAAAAAAAAGGAACACTATCAAAACGACAGCTAAACGAGTTTTCTGGGGCAACAGATATTTTGAGCAATTTAGGCTTCATGACAGTATTTATGCTTTATATAATTGAGTATCCCTTATAAAATGGTAAAATAACATTTAAAGTTGCTAAACTACGGTAAAATTAGTATCTATATCCAAACTACTTTTGTCTTCTATCAACGATGGTATTTTATACTTCAATGATTTAAAAAAAGATGGTGTATATTTTTTCATAGTTGTGTTTTGATTATTGAACAAAGCTTTCCTCATCTGCGGAGAGCTTTCTTTTTTAGAAATAAGCGGTTACATTTACCGCAAATTTTAAAAATATGAGCGAGCCACATTTAGTATTACAGATTGAAAGTAAAGACAATGTATTGGTTGCACTGACAGACTTACAAAAAGGTCAGGCAATTGAGTTTAATGGAGAAACGTATTTATTGCAAGAAGATGTTCACGCAAAGCATAAGTTCTTTATGAACGATATGAATGCAGGAGAACCAGTAATAATGTATGGTGTACTAGTAGGAAAAGTACAGTATGATGTGAAAAGAGGCGACAGAATGAATGTAGATAATACACGTCATGCTGCTGAGCCTTATTTTTATCGGGATGGACATTATACTTGGACAGCACCTGATGTAAGCAAGTTTGCAGGCAGAACTTTTAATGGGTATCACCGTAATGATGGCAAAGTGGGCACTGCAAATTACTGGCTTTTTATCCCGACTGTATTCTGTGAAAACAGAAACATGGATGTAATTAAAGAGGCATTATATACCCAGCTAGGCTATGATGTTACTGATAAATATAAAACCTTTACACATCAACTAATCGAAGCTTATGAAAAAGGTGATGACTTAAACAATGTAACTTTTGAACCAGTAGAAGCCAACAAAAAGCATGGCTACTTTAAGAATATTGATGGTATTAAATTCCTAAATCACCAAGGTGGCTGTGGTGGAATTAGACAAGATTCTGAAGTGTTAAGTAAACTTTTGGTGGCTTATGCAGATCATCCAAATGTGGCTGGTATCACTGTTTTGAGCCTTGGTTGTCAGCACCTTCAAACAGACGATTTTGTAAAGGATTTAAAGGCACACAACCCAAACTTTGACAAGCCTGTTTATATATATGAACAACAGAAAACAAAGAGTGAGCAAGACTTGGTGAATGATGCCATAAAGCAAACTTTTTTGGGATTGATTGAGGCAAACAAGTTAGAACGCAAACCAGCACCACTTTCTGCTTTAAGCATTGGTGTAAAATGTGGAGGAAGCGATGGCTTTAGCGGTATCTCTGCAAACCCAGCTGTTGGCTATTGCGCTGACCTTGTTGTAGGATTGGGCGGTAAGATTTTACTAGCAGAATTTCCAGAATTGAACGGTGTGGAACAAGAACTTATTGATAGATGCACCAATCAACCAATAGCTGAGAAGTTTATTCATTTGATGCGTACTTATGATGCCTCTGCTCATGCAGTAGGGTCTGGTTTCCACATGAACCCTTCACCAGGTAATATTAAAGACGGTCTAATTACTGATGCAATTAAGAGTGCTGGTGCTTGCAAGAAAGGCGGTACTGCCCCTGTGGTTGATGTATTAGATTATACAGAGCCTGCTACCAAACCAGGACTAAACCTAGTTTGTACCCCAGGTAATGACGTAGAAGCTACTACCGGAAAAGCAGCTAGTGGTGCAACACTTATATTGTTTACTACAGGCTTGGGAACACCAACTGGCAACCCTATTTGCCCTGTGATAAAAGTTGCTACCAACACAAAGTTGGCTACCCGCATGAGCGATATAATAGATATAAATACGGGAGATATCATAGACGGGAAAAAGACTATTCCTCAGATGGGTGAAGAGATATTGGAATATTGTATTAAAGCTGCCAGTGGAGAAGTAATTCCTAAGGCGGTTCAATTAAACCAAGACGACTTCATTCCATGGAAGAGAGGAGTTAGCCTTTAATGAATTGTTTTAAATTTTGTATTTTAAATTTTGAGTTCAAATACACAGAAAAAATTTAGAATACAGTATTAAAATTTAAAACTTAAAATACAAAATTTTAAATAATAACACGTGTTTAGATTAGATAATAAAACAGCAGTAATTACAGGTGGTGGTAGCGGCATTGGTCGTGCTATGTCGGTATTGTTTGCTCAGCAGGGTGCAACAGTTCATATCATCGAATTGAGTGAAGAAAATGCTAAGTCAACAGTTGAAGAAATTGTTGCAGCAGGCGGGAAAGCTACTGCCCACAGTTGTAATGTGGCTAATCAACAACAAGTAGTAGATACCATTGCCAAGATAGACAAGGTGGATATTCTGATAAACAATGCTGGTATTGCTCATATTGGCAAGGCAGATACAACGCCTGAAGCCGACTTTGACAGAGTGATGGCTGTAAATGTAAAAGGTGCTTACAACTGCATTTTTGCTGCTATTCCTAAGCTTCGTATTCAAGGTGGGGTTATTGTAAACATGGCTTCCATAGGTTCTAATGTGGGCATTGCGGATAGGTTTGTTTACAGTACTACCAAAGGCGCCATCAAAGCAATGACCATGAGTGTTGCCCGCGACTACATTAAGGAAGGAATCCGTTGCAATTCTATTTCGCCAGCAAGGGTTCATACGCCTTTTGTAAATGGATTCCTGAAGAATAACTACGCTGGAAAAGAAGCGGAGATGTTCGAGAAATTATCTCAATCGCAACCCATAGGTCGTATGGCCGAACCGCAGGAGATTGCTACACTTGCCTTATATCTGTGTAGCAATGAAGCCAGTTTTATTACAGGTTGCGACTACCCAATAGATGGTGGTTTTACAACTTTGAATAATTAGGCGTTTTAAGTAGTACGTTATAGGTTTTAAGTAAAACCCTATAACGTACTACTATTATTAAATCATAATTAAATAGAAACATAAATGAAGATTACTAGGTTTGGCAATGTAGGCAATGAGAAACCCGCTGTTGTTGTTGATGATATACGCTATGACGTAAGTGCTTTTGGACAAGACTACACAGAAAATTTCTTTGGCAATAATGGCTTGAATAAACTGAAAACTTGGTTTGAAGCTAATAAAGCTTCTTGCCCTGTTGTTGATAAAGAAGTAAGATGGGCTTCTGCCATTGCTCGTCCGTCAAAGATTATTTGTATTGGATTGAACTATGCAGATCATGCTGCTGAAAGCAATATGACTACTCCTGCCGAACCTGTGGTGTTCTTTAAATCTACCACTGCTTTGGTAGGGCCTAATGATGATTTAGTTATTCCTAAAGGAAGTGAAAAAACTGACTGGGAAGTAGAATTGGCAGTAGTTATTGGCAAGAAAGCAAGCTATATAACAGAAGCAGAAGCTTTGGATTATGTGGCAGGATTGGCTTTGCACAATGATTATAGCGAAAGAGCTTATCAATTAGAAAGAGGCGGACAATGGGTGAAAGGAAAAAGCTGCGACACGTTTGCACCTTTTGGTCCTTGGGTAGCAACACTTGATGAGTTTGAAGACATTAATAATCTACGTTTATGGCTTACTGTAAACGGCAAAACTTATCAGGATGGCAATACCAAGAACCTTATTTTCAACGTGCCTTTCGTAATAGCCTACCTCAGTGAGTTCATGACATTGCTTCCAGGCGATATCATTTCTACAGGTACTCCTGCTGGTGTAGGTTTAGGTCAGAAGCCAAACCCTGTTTACCTTAAGGCCGGCGATGTAGTATCGTTAGGTATTGATGGATTGGGTAGTTCAACTCAGACTGCAAAAACTTATGGTTCATAATAACAGCCCTCTTATTAAAGTAATTGATGAATCAAAATGACTCGTATTAAGATTAATGTCTCTTTTGAAAACAATTTAGTCTCGAACAAATATTCCTGTTTAATCAACCAGGAATATTTGTTCTTTTCTTTACATTAAAAACAATTTTTCACTTTAAAAACCAAAAGATTGATAGATTATGATATGTTCACCTGTCCTTGAATTCTACATTTTATACTTAAAAAAGATGGCACAGATTCTAGGCTAAGCAATCATATAATTGCCCGATTAATTGAATATTTGAATAAATTTTTCTAATATGACACTCACCAATCCTAAATTGTAAAATAGATTAACATCACTGTAAGAATCAACCACTATCCTTTGTCATTAAACATGACACAAAAATGACAGTTATTTGACCAATGTTGGATTTGTACGGAAACCACAACGGCTATTTTTGCGTAAATTAGGGAACACCACCCAAATGTTTACGAATATGCAGGAACTACAATTTTACGCGGCGGGCATAAATTACAAGAAAACTGAAGCATCAATCAGGGGACAATTCGCTATTGGCACAGAACAATACAGTGCATTGATAGCAGATGCCAAGCAAGCAGGTATTGCTGAAGTAATGGTAATTAGTACTTGCAACAGAACTGAAATTTATGGTTTGGCCACCAGTTCGAAAGCATTGATAAACCTTTTATGTGCTAAAACAACGGGCAGCAAAGAAACCTTTAAACAATTAGCCTACATTAAAAAAGGGAAAGAAGCAATTGAACACCTATTTTCTGTTGGTGCAGGATTAGATTCTCAAATATTGGGCGACTATGAGATTATTGGTCAGATAAAACAATCATTCAAGTTTGCAAAAGAACATGGCTCCATTAGTGGATATATGGAACGCTTAGTAAATTCTGTTATCCAAGCATCAAAAAGCATTAAGAATAATACACAGCTTAGTGGTGGTACCGTTTCGGTTTCATTCGCAGCTATTCAATTTCTAAAAGACAACGTAGAAAACATTAGCGATAAGAAAATATTGTTATTGGGTACTGGCAAGATAGGAAGGAACACATGCAAGAATGTGGTTGATTATTTAAATAATACCAATATTACACTTATTAATCGTACAGAAGATAAGGCAAAGGAATTGGCTGATGAACTAAACCTTAGGGTAGGTTCTTATGAGCTGATAGAGCATGAAATTAAAGCAGCCGATTTAATAATTGTAGCTACAAATGCGTCTTCTCCAATCCTTAATAAAGAGCAATTTACAAATAGCAACAGTAAGGTTTTGATTGATTTGTCAATTCCTAACAATATCAACCCCACTTGTAAAGAATTGGCACACATCACGTTGGTAAATGTGGATGACTTATCTAAAATAAACGATGCCACCCTTCAAATGAGGATTGATGAAGTGCCTAAAGCAAAGGCAATCATTGCAGAACATATTGCAGAGTTTAGTGAGTGGCATGCAATGCGCAAGAATGTGCCTGTAATTAAAGCTGTGAAAAGCAAGTTGATTGCTATGCAAGAATGTGATATGTTTATCAGCTACTCTAATAGCCATCACACAACAAACAATTGTGATTGTAATACCCGCATACAGAAAGTGATTAACAACATGGCGCAAAACATGCGCAAGGAAAATAAGGGTGGCTGCAACTATATAGAAGCTATTAATGAGTTTATAGCAATCAGTGCTAACTAGCACCCCTCCAGTCCTTAAAGGGAGACTAACAGCAACAATTATGGAAAGAGTTATACGTATTGGTACACGCGAAAGTCAATTGGCTGTTTGGCAAGCGACTCTTGTGCAGAACCTTTTGAAAGAGAATGGTTATGCTGCTGAACTGGTTTACATTAAAAGCGAGGGCGATATAGATTTGGTAACACCACTCTACGAAATGGGGGTTCAGGGTGTGTTTACCCGAAGCCTAGATTTGGCTTTACTGAATGATAGAATAGATATAGCAGTTCATTCGATGAAAGATGTACCAACACAACTACCCAAAGGAATAATACAAAGTGCTGTGTTGAAAAGGGCAAGCTATAAGGACATATTAGTTAGTCGAAAGTCGAAAGTTGAAAGTCGAGAGATGGATGACTTACAACTTTCGACTTTCGACTCTCAACTAGTTATTGGTACTAGCAGCATACGTCGCAAAGCACAATGGTTGCATCGCTACCCGAATCATACAATAGAGAATTTGAGGGGAAATGTAAATACACGATTACGTAAGGTGGAGGAAAGTAACTGGCATGGGGCAATATTTGCTGCTGCGGGATTGGAACGAATTAATCTTCGTCCTGAAAACAGTGTTGATTTAGATTGGATGCTGCCTGCACCTGCACAAGGGGCAATAATGGTAGTAAGCCGTGATGGAGATACTTTTAGTTTTGATGCTTGCCAGCATTTTAATGATAATGATACAGCTATCTGTACTAAAATAGAAAGAGATTTTCTTAGGGTATTATTGGGTGGATGTTCTACGCCAATTAGTGCATTGGCAGAAGTGAAAGATGGTGCTATACATTTTAGAGGTAACGTGGTGGCAATAGACGGTTCGGCAAAGGCGGAGGTGGAGCAGATAATCTCTTTTGAGGATGCGGATAATGCAGGAGCTTTAGCTGCCAAGTCTCTATTAGAACAAGGCGGACAAGCCATCATTGATACAATACAGAAATCATAATTTATAAACTTTACATTGAATCATTCTATCAATATATTAAGTACTCGTCCCATTGATACACTGCTAATTGAGGAAGCAGCATCAAAGGATATTTCGATAGATTGTATTTCATTTATTGATACAACAGTTTCTATCAATCAAACCAAAAAAGAAAGCATTAAGGCTTTAGCAGAAACGAAGAATACCATTGTTTTTACCAGCATGAATGCCGCCGAGGCAATCATAGAAAGTCTTGAAGGCAATAAGCCAATTTGGGATATTTATTGCATGGGCGGCACTACGAAGACTATTATTAAAGATTATTTTGGTGCTGACAGCATTAAAGGAACTGGTAAAGATGCGCTTTCTCTTGCAGAGGGGATGATTAATAATGGAACACAAGAGGCAGTCTTCTTTTGTGGAAACATACGTAGAGATGAATTGCCTCAACTACTAAAGGAGCATCAAATTGCCCTGAAAGAAGTGGTTGTTTATGAAACAATTGTTACGCCTCAGAAAATTACAATTGCTTATGATGCCATCTTATTTTTTAGTCCGAGTGCAGTGGATAGCTTCTTTTCAGTAAATAAAGTGGCGGATAAAACTGTTCTTTTTGCCATTGGTAATACCACGGCTAATGCAATTGCCAACTATTCATCCAATACTGTTGTTAAAGCAGGTTCACCCGAAAAAGATAATCTGGTGAAGAAAGCAATTGAATATTTTACTAAAGACCTTGCAAATTATAATTCATAACTCACAATTCATAATTAAAGATAGTGCTACAAAACGATTTATTATTAAGAACACTACGTGGAGAACCTACGGAAAGAGTACCAGTATGGATGATGCGTCAAGCGGGAAGGTACTTGCCAGAATACATGGTTATTAAAAATAAGTATGGCTTCTTCGAAAGGTGTCAAACACCCGAATTGGCTGCAGAGATAACTATTCAGCCAGTTAATATTGTGGGTGTAGATGCCGCAATATTGTTCTCAGATATATTGGTTGTTCCACAAGCAATGGGTTTAGAAGTACAATTGATTGAAAGCAAAGGCCCGATATTGCCTAACCCAATTGCTACTGTAGCTGATTTGCAAAGAGTGCGCGTTCCTGATGTAGAAGAAACTTTGGGCTATGTTTTTAAAGCCATCAAGCTGATAAAACAAGAATTGAATGACCGTGTGCCGTTGATTGGTTTTGCTGGTGCACCTTGGACATTGTTATGTTATATGGTTGAAGGCAAAGGATCTAAGACTTTTGACAAAGTGAAAGAGTTCTGCTATACACAACCAGAACTAGCACACACTTTACTGCAAATGATTACCGATACTACCATTGCTTACCTAAAAGCACAAGCCAAAGCAGGAGCAGATGTGGTACAGATATTTGATAGTTGGGGTGGGTTATTAAGTCCGCACGACTTTGAAACTTATTCTTTGCATTATATCAGGCAGATTGTTGCAGCATTAAAAGATGAAGTGTTAACCATCGTATTTGCTAAG
Source organism: Chitinophagaceae bacterium (assembly GCA_947447825.1). Lineage (GTDB taxonomy): Bacteria > Bacteroidota > Bacteroidia > Chitinophagales > Chitinophagaceae > Parasediminibacterium. The sequence continues at coordinate 16,981 of CANFLL010000055.1, forward strand.
GGGGCATGGCAAAGTCTTGATGCAATGGCTGCAACAGGTGCAGCTGGTTTAGGCATTGATTGGTGTATAAAGCCTGCCACTGCCAGACAATTTGTAGGTGACAACATTACCCTTCAGGGCAACTTTGATCCAGCTAAACTTCTTGCCCCAATACCGGTGATAAAGAAAGAGGTAACAGAAATGTTGCAGGCTTTTGGCAAGGGAAGGTATGTTGCAAACTTAGGTCATGGCATTTTGCCACACGTTCCTGTGGATCATGCTAAGGCTTTTGTGGATACGGTTAAAGAATATAATTGGTAAAACTCAGTTACAAGTTTCAGGTTACTGGTAACTTGTATCCTGAAACCTGCAACTAGTAACTTGTAACTTGAAACATTCTTTATGAGCATCAAACAACAATGGATAAACTATATACACTCTTTGCAGGATAATATCTGTGCTGCACTTGAAGCAGAGGATGGCAAAGCCACTTTTGTAGAAGATGTATGGGTTCGTCCAGAAGGTGGTGGTGGCAAGACTAGGGTTATTGCCAATGGCAATGTGTTTGAAAAAGGTGGTGTAAATACTTCGGCTGTTGAGGGAGTAGTTACCGATGTCATGCGCAATCAATTGAAACTTCCGGCTCAGGTTATTGGTAAGGAATTGTCTTGGTTTGCTTGCGGGTTGAGCCTTGTTTTACATCCCATCAATCCTTTTGTGCCTACCGTCCATTGCAACTATCGGATGTTTGAGTTATATAATGAGGAAGGAATTGTTATTGACCGTTGGTTTGGTGGTGGTACTGATTTAACGCCTTATTATTTGTTTGATGAGGATGCCATTCATTTTCACCAAACCTATAAAAATGTGTGTGATCAGTTTGATGAAACCTTTTATCCTTCCTTTAAAAAGCATTGTGATGATTACTTCGTAAACTTTCATCGTAATAATGAGCGCAGGGGAATTGGTGGCATTTTCTACGATTATCAGCGTCCATCAGAGACTAACGATGTTAATTTCTGGATGAGTTTTGGTCAAGCTTGTGGCAATGAATTTACAGAAGCATACATTCCTATCGTATCTAAAAGAAAGAATATTCCTTACACTGCAGCGCAGAAACATTGGCAGGAAATACGCCGTGGCAGATATACTGAGTTTAATTTAGTACACGACAGGGGTACTTTGTTTGGTTTAAGAACCAATGGAAGAATAGAGAGTATCTTGATGAGCCTCCCCCCCACTGTACGGTTTGAATATAATTATCAGCCCGTTGCTGGTAGTGAGGAGGATAAGCTTTTGCAGGCTTGCTTGAATCCGCCAGAGTGGATATAAAGGAGAGTGGTAAGTAGTGAATAGTGAGTATTTGATAACACTTGAATTCATTTATCTTTTTGGTCAGGTTAATGAATAATTTAATTTACGATTATGTTTTTACAATTAGCTCACACCAAACTGAATGTATTTGGAATTTCAAAAGCGCTGACACTTGAGTGTTATAAAATGACTATACAATTTCCTAACCACGAGAAGTTTGCAATGGTTCAGCAAATAAGGAGAGCTGCAGTTTCTGTACATTTGAATATTGCCGAGGGATGCTCCCGCAAGTCTCTTGCAGAGAGAAAAAGGCACTTTGAGATAGCACGCGGTTCGGTTATAGAAATTGACACAGCTTTCGACATTGCACAGGAATTAGGCTATACAACTATTGAAGAATTGCAAACTTTAGGACATAATATTATACAATCATTCAAATTATTAAGTGGCATGATTAATCAATCAGCACCAGAAAGTTAATTACTCACTATTCACCACTGACAACTCATTACTCACCATTCACAACTCACATTTATGATACTTAATCGCAGAAACAGAATCCTTCGCCAGTCACCAGCTATCAGAAGTATAGTTGCAGAAACAATTCTATCCCCAAATGATTTTATTGTGCCCCTATTTATTGTAGAAGGGGAGGGCGTAAAGGAAGAGATTGCGTCTATGCAAGGTTATTTTAGGTATAGTTTAGACAATACAATCAAGGAAGTAAAAGAGCTTTGGGCAATGGGATTGAAGTGCGTCTTGCTATTTGTAAAATGTAAGGATGACCTGAAAAATCAATATGGAACTGAAGCCATTAATCCGTCAGGATTAATGCAACGAAGCATTAAAGCCATAAAAGATGCAGTGCCAGGAATGGTGGTTATGACCGATGTTGCGCTTGATCCATTTTCTTCGGATGGACATGATGGGGTAGTAATAAATGGAGAGATTGTAAACGATATTACCGTAGATGTTTTGGCAAATATGAGTGTTAGTCATGCTGCTGCAGGAGCTGATTTTGTGGCACCTAGTGATATGATGGATGGAAGAATCGCCGCTATCAGGCAGGCATTAGAAGAAAATAATTTTACCAAAACGGGCATCATGGCTTACAGTGCCAAATATGCTTCTTGCTTCTATGGGCCGTTCAGAGATGCACTTGATTCTGCCCCTGGCTTTGGTGATAAAAAGACTTATCAAATGGATTATCACAATCGTTTGGAAGCTGTAAAAGAAACTTTAATGGATGTGGAAGAAGGGGCAGATATTGTAATGGTAAAACCCGCTTTATCTTATTTAGACATCATACGTGAAGTGAAAAATGCGGTTGATATTCCTGTGAGTGCCTATAACATAAGTGGCGAATATGCCATGATTAAAGCGGCTGCTAAGATGGGCTGGATTGAAGAAGACAAAGCAATACTGGAAACGATAACTTCTATCAAACGTGCAGGTGCCGATTTGATTGCTACCTATTTTGCAAAAGAGGTGGTAAGGTTGATTGGATAAAGCAATAGAATCTAGTATTTCAATTTTCATAAGTCAACTTTACAATCCTAATTGTATTCTATTTAATTAATCGACCAGTAAAGCTTCGTTACTGGTCGAATAATTAATTCAATTCCTAGCAGTTCTACTTTATCTATCAATTATAGAAACCTCGCTATTACTAATAAACGACTAAACAATTGTAACAATTTCAGGATAGCACATGACAGGCATATTGACTTGGCAATTAATTTTACAACCTATATTAATATAGACACCTTACTTTTTGATTAAGAAACAGTAAGATAGTGCTAATTTTAAATAAAATGATTTTGCTAAATGGAAAAATTATTCGCCAAGAAAGATTGCTTTTTCTAACAAAAAACATTACCAGTTTTATATAAACATATATCTGTATCTAAATATTTTTTCTTTTTTTACATTTTTTAAACTTTCACAATGACGTATTTAGCTTGCTTGTCAAAAAAAGTGCTTTTATTATGTTGCCTAACACTATTAATGGGCACAGTTTTCAGTCAATACAACACTATTGTTGACGTAAATGGATCAGGAAGTTTCACTACTATTCAGGCGGCAATAAATGCTGCGCCTACAGGTCAAACCGCTCCATACATAATCTACATCAAAAAGGGAAAATATCGTGAAGTAGTTACCATCCCTGCTACCAAGCCTTTCATTCAATTAATTGGGGAAAGCATGGCTGAAACCATTATTTCTTATGATAATTATTCGGGCAAACCAAATGGAACTGGTGGAACTTATGGAACATCAACATCGGCAACGGTAAACGTTTTTGCAAAGGATTGTATGTTGATGAACTTGTCCATGGAGAATGCTACCGGTTACGGAGTTGATGCAAATGCAATACCGCCTGCTCCTGGCGATGGCCCACAAGCTTTAGCATTGAATGTATCAGCAGATAGGGTTGTTTTCTATAATTGTCGTTTTAATGGTGGTCAGGATACTGTTTTTACAGGTGGACCAGGTAAGCGCAACTATTTTAAGAACTGCTATATTGATGGCAACACTGATTTCATTTTTGGAGATGCTACTGCCATTTTTGATACATGTGTAATCTATCCACGTACAAGATTGGATAAGGGAACGGGTGGTTATGTAACAGCAGTAAACACCAAGGCCGTTTCTGGATATGGTTATGTGTTCAGAGATTGTAAGTTATCTAAAAATAGGGGATCAACTAATTACGCACTAGGTCGTCCTTGGCAAAGTGGTTCTGGTGGTGTGTATAATAAAACAGTATTTCTAAATACTGCCATGGGAAGCAATATTAATGCAGTGGGTTGGTCAAGGTTTGATGCAAACACAGACACTTTAACTGTATTGTATGCAGAATATAATTCTACACACTATGATAGTAGCCTTGTGGATGTTTCTAAACGTGCAAGTTGGTCACATCAATTAACAGCTACCGAAGCTGCAAAATATTACAACAATGACACGGTGTTTATAAATGCAAACACACCGGCAATGACTGCTTGGGACCCTGTGGCTAGTTGGCCTGTGATTGCAGCAAAACCTTTTGTTCCGGAGGTTTCTGTTTCTAATTTATTGGCAAGAAAGTCTGGTAATAACACAAGTGTTACTTGGAATATTACTTTCCCAATGCCTGATGTTACCTGCGATTTATATAAAAGCACAGATGGAAAAAGCTACAATTTTGTTAGCACATTCTTGAGTAAAGAAGATACTGCTTGCAATTTTAGTTACATAGATAGTTCGCTTCCTGCTGCTGGTACAAACTTTTATTATTTGATTAAAGCATCAAAATCTAGACTTACCAGTATTACTTCAGATACTGGAATTATAAGCAGTACACCTAAACTTTCGGTATCAGGCAATTTGAGTAACATCATTCAAGGAATAGACATTGCTTCTGACCCACAAACTTATCAGTTTTCAGGTACAAATCTTACCAATAATGTGACTATTACTCCTCCTATTCCATTTGAAGTAACATTAGATACTACAACCAGCTGGTACACACACGACAATCCATTGGTAATTGTTCCTACTGGAAACACCATTCCTTCTACCACTGTTTTTGTCAGGATAAATGGAAAAACACCTGGAGTATATATAGATTCGATATATCATAGCACAGTTGGAGGAAACACTATTCCGTTAAGAGTAAAGGGAACCATGCTTTCTATTCCATTATTACACGATTCATACACCTTAATTCAGTGGGCACTAACAGCTTCTATTGCTGATAATTCTGCTGTTCGTTCTGTTGGCATTGTTCCTTCGGTTCCTGCGTTCAGCAGTGTGCTTCATCCAGCTGCAACTGCTTTTTCTGCAAAAGGAATTGGTTTTGCAAACGATTCAACGGTAGGAAAATGGTCTGTAAATGCAGTTGATAGAAATTGTTACTACCAGTTCTCGGTTGTGGCAGATTCGTCTCATCAAATAAGAATGGACTCTATTGTTTTAAATGCTAGTGTTCAAAGTTCTGCCAATGGCACTATTGCTGTGGGATATTCGAAATCTGGTTTTTTAAATGACTCTGGCTATGTTGCAAGTGGAATTGGCACGCTAGGTCTTGGTTTACCAGCTTCAAATTACGGATCATTTAGCAATCCAGCTTCAATTAGCAAATTGGCAGGTAATAATGATTCTACTTTGCGTTTCTTGGCCGATTCTAGCATAATCATTAATCCTAGTGAAACATTAACACTTAGGTTATATTTCGCAGTGGGATCTACAAACGTACCACGTTATGCTTATTTAAAGAATGTTACCATTAAGGGACATCCAACAGATGCTGTTTTACCATTAAAACTATTGTCATTTACTGCGAATAACAAGCAAGGAGTTACCACTTTAAAATGGTCAACATCAAATGAAATTGGAGTAAGTGCTTTTGTAGTTGAGAAAAGTGTTGATGGAGTTAGTTTCTCAGTTCTTTCTACGGTTAAATCAAACAATGCTTTAAGCACAAATAACTATTTTATTGTTGACAATGCTGCACAAAAAGGAACAAACTATTATCGTTTAAAGATGACAGATAAGGATGGAAAGTTTGTGTACAGTAATGTATTAAAAATAGATGCTACAAAAACTTCATATAATTTGTACCCTAATCCAGTAAAAAGCGAAATGACGGTTATTGTGAATGATGCTTCAAGCAAAAAGCAAGCTGAAATATTGACTGTAGCTGGAAAGAAAGTGTTGGATGTTACGATAGAAAAAGGTGTTTCTTTAAAAAAAGTTGCTGTTTCTAAATTAGCAAAGGGACAATACCTATTCGTAGTGAGAGGAGCCGATGGAGAAGTGAGTACACAACAATTCAACAAAGATTAAATTATAGTTTCAGGTTTAATAGCATTCGCTATTAATGTATGCTGCTTTATTTAAAATATTAACCTAGAGCATACATTATAAATCACTACTTGAAAAATAAATACGATTAATAAGTACAAAAATGAAAAAACGATTGCTTTCTATTGTTACACTAATGTCTTTTTTTATTAGCGGATGGACGCAAGTAAGAAAACTAACAGGCACTGTGATTACTAAAGCCAATGTTCCTTTAGAAAGTGTTAGCTTGAAATTCATGGGAACAACTGTGGGTGGACAAACAGACAAAAACGGAAAGTTCACGTTAAATATGCCGGGAAAAGGAAAAGTTACCTTGTTAGCAACACATATTGGCTACAAATCATTAACAAAAGAGATTACTTCAGAAACAGAGGTAACCTTAACAATGCAAGACGATGAAAACAAAACACTAGATGAAGTGGTAGTAGTAAACATAGGATATAGCAGTGTGGCAAAATCGAAACTTGCTGGCTCTATTTCTTCTATTTCTGAAAAAGATTTGAAAGATTTCCCTGTTAGCTCTGTTGCAGAGGCATTGGCTGGTAAACTGGCAGGTGTTTCTGTAACTACCAGCGAAGGCTCACCTGGTGCTGATATTAAAATTACCGTTCGCGGTGGCACATCATTAACACAGGATAACTCTCCGTTATATATTGTGGATGGGGTGCAATTAGATAATGCACTTTCCATTCTTTCGCCTGATGAAATTAAATCTATAGATGTTTTAAAAGATGTAGCTTCTACGTCTATTTATGGGGCGAGAGGTGCAAATGGTGTAGTGTTAATTACTACTAAAGCAGGAAAGAAAGGACGTGCAGTTATAAGTTTTAACACTTATGCAGGAAAGCGAAAGATTACTAATGAGATTAGTGTTATGAATCCTTATGATTTTGTGAAATATCAATACGAACTTAATCATCTGCACTACAATGGCTACGAACTAATAGACACATCAAACAGTTTTGCTAAAAAATATGGCGCATACAATGATTTAGATATTTATAAAAGTGTGCCAATGGTAGATTGGCAAAGCCGTGTGTTTGGAAGAAATGCCGCATCTAGTTCACAAGTTCTTTCAATGAGTGGTGGTGGAGAAGGAACTAACTATTATGCCACCCTGAACAATTATAAGGAAAATGGAATCATGGTTAATTCTGGACTTAAAAGAACACTTGGAAGTTTCAGATTTGAAAATAAGATAACCAATGACTTAAAAGTTGGCATAAATGTACGCTACAGTCAGCAGACAATTAACGGAGCTGGAACATCTAATACGGGGTCTTCCGCAAATAATACTTTAAAAAATGTAGTACGGTTTCAACCTTATAATGGGTTAATAAATGTGGAAGACGTTGATGCAAGCGATTCTTACGATTTGAGTATTAACCTGAGTAATCCATTGACAGCAGCCTTAAATGCTGTTAAGTACAATACCACCAAAATATTATTTACAAACGGCACTTTAAGCTATACAATTATACCAAAGCTAACTTTCAGTACTGTATTAGGTTATACAATTACCGATAAAAAAGTAAACTCGTTTCAAGGACTAACAAATTATCAAGTGGCTAGTACAAATGGGGGAGTTGGAGGCCAATATTCAAATATGCCGTTTATAACATTGAGTAATGTAAGTGGAATAAGTGTAAGCAATACGAATACGATAAATTTTAGACCTTTAACTTCATCATCAAAAACATTGGACATTTTGATAGGTGAAGAAACTATTCAAAATGATGGTACTAATTACGATCAAACAATTAAATATTTACCAGCTTCCGTAACACCTGATCAAGCTTTTGCCAATGTTCAACAAGCGAATCCTCCGGCTGGTGGCATTCAGGCAGCACCAATAAGTAGTAGTTCAGGAGACAGAATTATTTCCTTTTTTGCAAGGGGTATGTACTCAATTAAGGGTAGATATAATTTAAACTTTGCTATAAGAAGAGACGGTTCATCTAAGTTTTTACCTGAAAACAGATGGGGAACTTTTCCGTCAGCACAGTTTTCATGGAAGTTGAGTGATGAGCGTATTTTGCAAAAGCTTGATTTGAAATGGTTAGGATATTTAAAAATGCGAGTGAGCTACGGTTCAGCAGGAAACAATAGAATAAATGGAAACAATTTGGGAGAAACTACATTTTCTAATAGTGTTACAAGTGCTGGATACGCAGTAGGTGATGCTTCAATGTATACTGGTCTTTTTTCTCCTATTCTAGCTAATCCAAAATTAAAATGGGAAACCATTGTATCTAGAAACATAGGATTTGATATGGAGCTTTTTCAGGGGAGGTTATCAGTTTCTATTGACGGATATATAAATCACACTAAAGACCTTTTACTTAATAGCAATATCCCACAACAAACTGGTTACATAACACAGTATCAGAATGTTGGAAAAACAAAAAATGAAGGCGTGGAGCTACAATTGAGTGGTGCAGTAGTAAAAAGAAAGAACTTTGGTTATAATGCAAGTTTTAATATTTCATTCAATAAAAACACCATCGTTGAATTGCAAGGCGATGTAAAAAGCTACAAAGTTTCATCAGGCTGGGGTACAAATGGCGAAGACTTTCTTGTGCAAGTGGGAGCACCTGTAGGACAATATTATGGTTATGTTTCTGACGGGTTCTACTCTTTGAATGATTTTGACAGAACTCAATCTAACGCAGTTACTTCCACTTGGAAATTGAAAAAAGGTGTTGCAGATGCCTCTTCCATTCTTGGTCAGAAAGTAATTCCTGGTGTAATGAAACTAAAAAAACTAGTCGATTCAAAAACTGATTCAATAGTAAGTCCCAATGATAGAACGGTTCTGGGCAACAATCAACCACTGTTTTATGGTGGATTCAACAATCAATTTTCATTTAAAGGTTTTGATATGGGTATCTTTATTAATTTTTCTTATGGAAGTAAAACATACAATGCAAATAGCATTGAATATACTTCTGCTTATAAAGCAACTGGAAATAATATGCTTTCAAAAGTTGTAAATAGATGGCAAACATTTGATGTTAATGGTAATTTCATGCACGATTGGGATCAAATTGCTGCTGCCAATAAAAATGCTAAAACGTATGCACCTACTAGAGGAAACTATATACTAAGATCGGATGCAATAGAAGATGGTTCGTTTATAAGGATTACAAATGTTAGTTTAGGCTACACATTTCCTAAAAAAACACTACAAAAAATGCCTTTTAGCTCTTTACGAGTGTATACAACGATAAATAATCTTTATACACTTACAAATTACACTGGGTTTGATCCAGAAGCGAGTACAAGAAATAACCCATTAACGCCAGGTGTAGATTATTCTGCATATCCTAGAAACAGATATTTTTTAATAGGGCTAAATGTTGTATTTTAACTAACCGCTAAAACCACTTATAATGAAAAAGAAAAATTATAGACTTTTACTTATAGTATCCGCTGTCGTTACATTTCTTGCTTTAAGTTCATGTAATAAATATTTAGACTACAAGTCTCCATCAGTGCTTAGTTTGCAAGAAACTTTTGAAGATGTAACTTATACAAACAGTCAAGTTGTAGGTATTTATACCGAACTAACTGGTGCAAGTGGTTATGGCAGACAGCTATCTATTTATTTTCCGTTGGGCTCGGACGACTTTACTTACAAGTCAAGTTCCTCTTTCGACCCAACCGCTAGTTATGCAATAGCTAATTTTGGTGCAGGAAAAGAAAGTACGGTGCTTTACAATGTAATGGTGCAATTATATAATGGTATTGAAAGGGCCAATATTGCATGTAAGTATATACCTGCCTCTAAATTATATAACAATGGTACTGATGCACAAAAGAAAGCATTAGCAATTTATTATGGGGAGGCTCTTACTCTGAGAGCTCAATTTTATTATGAACTGATAAGAAATTGGGGCGATGTGCCGGCATCTTTTATTCCTGCTGCCGACAGAGCCTCTAATTTTTCTGGCAATGTAGACAGGGATAGTACGTATGACAGAATTCTAAGCGATTTGAAACAAGCAGAAGACTTGATGCCTTGGAGAGATGCTATACCTACTTATGGTGATTTTCGTATTACTAAAGGAACGGTAAAAGGCTTACGTGCTAGAATTGCATTAGCAAGAGGAGGATACTCTTTGAGAAATGATTCTAGAATAATGGAACGAAAATCAGATTATCTGAAATATTATAGAATAGCTTTTAACGAGTGTTTGGATATCATAAAATCCAACAAACATGGATTAAACCCAGTTTATGAAAACATCTTTAAGTCCTTGCATACTTCTTCCAGATACGATGATACTTATGAACTAATGTTTGAAGTGGCGATGTATGGTCAAGTAAACGATAGTAATATTGGCAGCTTGAATGGATTAAATTTTGTAAATACACCCTCTTGGGGAACGGATGGTGGAGACCTTACTGCTGTGCCAACTTATTTTTATGAGTTTGACACACTGGGCAATGATTCTAGAAGGGAAGTTACACTTTCCTATTTCAAGGTTCAAACTGATGCAACAAAAACACTTAACCAAAAACTTTTAACTAGTGCTGCATCTATGAATATTGGCAAATTCAGAAAATCTTGGACAGGCTTCAATGCATCAATTACTAGTACTTATGGTATCAATTGGCCAATTCTCCGTTATTCAGATGTTTTATTGATGTACGCTGAGGCAGCAAATGAATTACAAGATTTTACGGGTTCAGTTTCTCCACTTGCCGCACTGCAAAAGGTTCAACAACGTGCTTATGGCAGTAACCCAATTCCTTCCACACCTACAGATCATGATGGGTTCTTTAACGCCATCGTAAAAGAAAGACTCTTAGAATTTGGGGGAGAAGGTATTAGAAAATATGATTTAATCAGATGGAATTTGCTGGCAACTAAAATTGCTGAAACAAAAAAGAAGATTGCACAATTTGCTATTGGTTCGCCAACAGATGGTAATCCTTACAGCAATTGTCCTGATTATGTGTATGCAGCCGCAACAGCTTTTAATAATGGAACTTGTAAAATAGAATCAGACTCTCTTAAATTAAACGGCGGAATCCCCAATTCGGTATTCTTCAAGAAAAGCACACTTAGCTCAGCTCCTGCTGCATATCCAAGTAGAATTCCTTGGAGGAAAGATGCTGGAACTTACACAGGTGGAGTACTTGCTTCACCTTATTTAACTGACGCAAATAGTGGCTATGTAAGTAGGTACATTCAAAATGCAAAAGAGCTTTTACCTTATCCAAATAATTTCATTAATGAGAACAGAGGAGGTGTAATTCAAAATTTTGCCTATCAACAATAGTCTATTGTCTTTAATATTTCATAATATCAATAGGAAATAAACACAACTTTTTTTAATTAGCTAAATATTGCTTGAAATGAAAAAAAATAGTTTTAAAATAATGATGTTTTTATTTATTGGTTTATCATTAGCCATCACTTTATCATCTTGCAATAAGTCTGTTGATGGGAGTGTTGTAGATGCGTCTACTAGGCGGTCTTTTACACCCTACAATTTAAAGGTTAATACTGTTAAGGATTCCGCATTGTTTTCATTTATAGCTCCATTATATGCAACAAGTGGTATGACTTATACAATTGAATTGGCTAAAGATTCAGCTTTTTCTTCAATTGACTATTCTCTTATCACAGATACAACTTTAGCTGTTGCAACTGACTCTATTTTAGCATTAAACACGCCATACTATGCTAGAGTAAAAGTTAATCCGTATAATGTTTTTGCAGCTTCAAATTACTTTATCAGAGAGGGCACTTTTAAATTGATAGGTTTACAATATATAAAAGTGATAAGAGACTTTGAGATTACCTCAACCTCTGTTTTATTACACTGGTATTTGAATGATTATACGCAAAAAGCTACCAGTTTAGTACTAACACCGTCTAAGGGCGGCAATCCTATTAGCAGTTCAGTTACGGCTGATGAATTAAATAGTGGTTCAAAAGAAATTGCAGGTCTTACTGCTGGCACAAAATATACAGCTCAACTATTTGCAGGGAAGAAGAGTGTAGGGCTTATCACTTTTTCTACTGCTCCCACAGTTAAATACACCACCATTCTTAACCCAGATATAGATGATTTGTCTGCTGCAATTGCCACTGCTACAGATGGAGATGTGATAGGATTAAATCCTGGAACTTATACTTTATCTAGCATTACTAATGTCTTACAAAAAACTATTACAATCAGATCAGTTTCTAATGACCCAACTGATACAAAAATACTTTCGAAAGAAATTGACGTGGTTGGTGATGGTGCTGGTATCACACTTGTAGGAATAGATTTCAATGCAAACTATGGCGGAACAAGCAATGGAACTACATTTCTTCAGTTATTAGGAAGTGTTGCAACTGCGGGCGCACCTGCAACATTTACAAATGTGAAAATTGATAACTGCATTATTCACGATTATTCTCGCTGTGTAATTAGAGGAAACGTTGGAACGGTTGCTAATAACTTTAAAATAGGCACTATTAGCATTAATAATTCTCAGATTTACAATATAGACCTAGCTAATAATGCTGGTTATTATACTTGTTCATTGGAAAAACTTCAGTTTAATGAAGTGTTATTTTCAAAATCGACATTCTATAACATGGGCGAAGGACTAATTAATATGGGTACTGCATTGGCAACGCCTACTGTTAAACCTCAGATTTCAATTGATTATTGTACGATGAATAACATTGGCGGCAACGCTAAGTATTTGTTGTTTGATGCCAATACTAACCCTGTAAATTATTCGCTAACTAACAGCATCTTGGCTAATACACCAATGAGTGGAACGCTGAAAACAGCAGCATTCAGGGCAAGTGCGACAGGCAATAAAATGATTTTTTATCACAATAATTATTTCAAGTTTGCTTCTTCTGTTGGGGGATTTGAATTAGTTCTAACAGGATTAGATCAATCATTGAATATCATTGAAGATTTAGGGTGGACATCTTCTACAACAAATTTTAGCCTAAATTCTATTCCTTATTCTAATCCAATATTTTCTACAAGTAGCAGTGGATCTACTATTGGCGATCCTAGATGGGCATACTAGTTATTTATCTTAGGAAAGGAGTAAAATTAAATTGAGCAATATGAAACTAAATTCACTTTTTGTAAATAACCCCAAATACTTGATCAAGTAAAAGGAAAACTTAATCACTTAATCGAAAAACTTGATCAAGAAAATAGGTTTTCTTCATCAAGTAATTAAGAAACTTCATCAAAAAGGTCAAAAACTTGATGAAGTTTTTGGAAAA
>CANFLL010000056.1 GCA_947447825.1 Chitinophagaceae bacterium
ACGACTGATGTATGAATCAGACCTCAGTTCTTCCGGCGATTTTTTTTCATTGTCATAAATTTAATTTTATTAAAATGCTAAACTAAGGATTAGTCGCGGAAGGGCTACCGTAGGTTTAGTTCAACAGAAGTGTTTAGTAAAGTGCTTGCAGACGGAAGTAATTCAGCGATATTGCTTTCTTTTAGCAGTAGTTTCGACCTAACACTATGGTACAATCGACCAAGAATTAAGCAATGGAACAAGAATTAAGCAATTGTTCATCGGCAGACCGAACGTTCTTGCCAGCCACATTCGCAATACCTATTCGTTAGCTATCACCCTAAAAACACCCTAAGAATTCATGCAAAGTATTCCACATTGAAGACAACTCTTTTTATCCCTTTTTTGGCTACAATATTCAGAGATTTGGCAACAACTCTCGATGAAGATTGACTGACTTTTGCGCCATCATTAACAATTAAATTAAAATACAATGGCAACAAAAGTTTGGTTAATAACTGGAACTTCAAAAGGATTTGGACGAGTTTGGGCTGAGGCAGCTTTAAAACGTGGCGACAAAGTAGTAGCAACTGCTAGAAACATTGACTCATTGGCTTTATTAACACACGAGTATGGTGACACTGTACTACCTGTTAAATTGGATGTGAATAACAGGGCAGCGTGTTTTTCAGCAGTTGACGCAGCCGTTAAGCATTTTGGACAAATTGATATACTTGTAAACAATGCAGGTTTTGGTCATTTTGGGTATGTAGAAGAAATATCTGAGGATGAAGCCAGGCAACAAATTGAAACCAACCTATTTGGCTCACTTTGGATGATTCAAGCTATTTTGCCTATCATGAGAAATCAAAAAAGCGGGCATATTCTACAAGTATCTAGCATTGGTGGTGTTATGGCTTTCCCAAGTTTAAGTATTTATCATGCTTCAAAATGGGCGGTAGAAGGTATTTGTGAATCAATGAATCAGGAAGTTGCTCAATTTGGTATTAAAACAACACTTATTGAACCAGCTGCTTATGCCACAGAATGGGCTACAGCTTCTGCCAGTCGAAGTACTCCAATAGAAGCTTATAATGGACTAAGAGAAGCTATGATAGCTGCAAGAGGTAGTATGACATCGGGTGACCCAAATGCAACTGCTGACGCCATTTTAAAAGTAGTAGATGCTGCTAATCCACCACTCAGGTTATTTTTAGGAAAACTACCGCTAATGATGATAGAACCTACCTATAACAAAAGATTGGAAACATGGAAAGAATGGAATGAAATATCTGCAAACGCTCAATAAGTAATAATGAAAACAAGAAAAAAAATATTACTCTACTTGTTAGTAACATTTTACTTATTTATGGGGTCTATGCACTTTGTGAAACCCAAGCAGTATTTTGAAATGATGCCCTCATGGCTGCCAGCCCATAGTATACTAATCTCACTTAGCGGTGTTATTGAAATTGTTTTGGCTTTAATGCTTATACCCAATACAACTAGAGCAATGGCTGCTAAAGTGATTATTGCTATGATGATTGTATTTTTCTTTGCCATACATATACCTCAGAGCATCGGTTACTATACATCAGGCAATAAACTGTTCGTAGCTAGTCTTATTAGATTACCAATTCAATTTTTGTTTATAGGCTGGGCTTGGCTTTTTGCAAAGAAGTAAATTTAGTTTATAAATCATGAGTGTAAAGTAGAGACTTATTTTACACTCATGATACTTAACATTAAAACATGGCAATTAAAATAACACATATAAAAATTAACTCAGTTTCTGAACTACACCGCTTGATGGAGCTTCCAAAGCCTCTACATCCATTAATCAGCTTGATTAATATGGATAATGTAACACCTTCATCCCATCAAGAAGCTGTAAACTTCATACTTAACTTTTACAGTGTTTCCTTAAAAAGAAATGTGAAAGGGAAATTGAGGTATGGACAAAATTATTATGACTTTGACGAAGGTGTTCTTGGCATGACAGCCCCTCAACAAATTTTGTCAGTAAATAATGAAAATAATTATAAGGTTTCTGGTTGGTGGCTAGTTTTTCACAAAGATTTTATTATAAATTATCCTTTGGGAAAAGCAATTAGAAAATATGGCTTTTTTTCTTATTCAGTACATGAAGCTTTACACTTATCTGACAAAGAAGAAAAAATGTTGGAAACTATATTTAAAAATATTGAGCAAGAATATCAAACTAGTATTGACACTTACAGTCAGGATGTAATGGTGTCGCACCTAGAGCTTTTACTTAACTATTGCAACAGATTTTATAACCGACAATTTCTTACAAGAAAAGCAGTAAATAATGATTTGTTGACAAGAATGGAAAGCTTACTTGATGCATGTTTTAACAATGATAAAATTATTACACAAAGGCTTCCATCCGTTCAATACTTATCTGAACAACTAAATGTTTCTCCGAATTATTTAAGTGATATGCTAAGGTCATTGACAGGACAAACTACCCAAGAACACATTCACAACAAACTTATTGAGAAAGCCAAAGACACATTATCTACTACAAACTTATCAATAAGCGAAGTTGCATATCAATTGGGATTTGAGCATCCGCAATCGTTTAGCAAACTTTTTAAAAGTAAAACGAACATGACACCAATGGAATTTAGAGTGTCCTTTAATTAGACGAAAGGGTGAACAACTAACAAGACGTTTGCCAAAATACGGGCAGACGGAAGTCATCTTCGGCTTTTTGTTGTTATCTTCATCTTCAGTTTTTCAATCATCATCGATACTTGGCAGACGGAATACTAATTCCCAACCTGCACAAATCCCTGCTCGTTTGCAGAAATGCAAAACATCACTTCACAAAACTCTAACTTCGATAATTCCTATTTAAATTCGCACCATGAAATTTGTAGATATAACGAATGACATAGCATTTAGAAAAATATTTGGGAATGAAAGCAAGAAAAAGTCGCTGATTTCATTTTTGAACGCTGTTCTTGACTTCCCCAAGAATGAGCAAGTAGTTGATGTTGAAATAACAAACCCTTATCAATTGGGCAAGCTTAGTGGTGGAAAATCCACAATTGTTGATGTTAAAGCAAAGGACGAAAAAGGGAATGTATTCATTGTGGAAATGCAAATTGCCGAATTCGATTTTTTTCATAAAAGAATACTTTATTACACTTCACAAAGCTATGTTTCACAAATTGACAAAGGAGTTGAATACCACAAGTTGAAACCAGTATACTTCATTGGCATCCTTGAGTTTGAAATCGGACAGAACCCAAACTATTTCAGCAGACATAAGGTATTGGATATTGAAACCAAAGAACAGGTAATACAGGATATAGAATTTAACTTTATTGAATTGCCGAAGTTTAACAAGACAATTGAACAATTGGAAACAAGCATAGACCAATGGACTTATTTCATCAAGAATGCAGAGAACTTGAGTTTGATACCAGAAAGTGTAAAAGACGAAGGATTAAAAGAAGCCTATACAGAAGCAGACAGACGAAATTGGACAAAACAAGAGTTGGAAGACTATGAAAGGGCATCAATTAAGGAACGTGATGAAATAGGAAGGATTGAGTTTGCTGAAAAACGAGCCAAATTAGAAGAAAAGATAGAAATTACGAAATCATTGAAACAAAACGGGGTTTCAATAGATATAATTGCTCTAACGACGGGTTTAACAATTGAAGAAATAGAAAGCTTATAACAATTCACTTTTGCCAACATTAGGTTTGGCATTATTGGGGCTTGACGAATATAGCCTCAACATTTGTTCTTTAATGTGCTTGAGTTCAGGCTTTACGTTATAAATTTGGCTTATGAATAAAACATCAGCAATATTGCAATCATTGGGCTTCGGTTACGGGTTGACCCAGTGCTATGACCCTGCCTGCAGGCAATACCTTTTTTGTTGTAAGCCATAACCACAGACACCCTAGAATCAAAGCCAGTTTCTCTTTAACGAAACTATCCTTATATTTGCTGTATAATAAAATAAGTGGACAAGCTTTTCGAAATAATATTTTTAGACGACGCATTTACTTTTTTGCGTGAGCTTGATAAGAAACACTACGAAAAAATATTATATAACATCCGTAAAGCACAAACAGAAAACGACCCAGAACTTTTTAAGAAACTTACAGACGACATTTGGGAATTAAGAACACTCTATCAAGGTTTACAATATCGGCTGCTTACTTTTTGGGACAAGACAGATAAAGAGAACACTTTAGTAATTTCGACACACGGATTCATTAAAAAACGTAGTAAAGTACCTGACAATGAAATTTTAAAAGCGAAACAACTTCGTGTAAAATATTTTGAAGACAAAGCGAAACAAATTAAAAATAAAAATAAATGAAAACATATTCATTGGACGAAGTTCAGGATCAACTTATTGGAAAAGTAGGCACTGCGAATAGGGATAAATTCGAGTACGAATTAAAAATGGATTTAATTGGCAAAGCAATCAAGCAGACACGCCAAGAACGTAATATGACACAGGAAGAATTAGGTAAACTTATTGGTGTGCAAAAAGCACAGATTTCAAGACTTGAAAGTAATGCCAGCAATGTTACTATAGATACATTGATGAAAGTTTTTACAGCATTGAAAGCAAAAGTTAAATTACATGTGGAACTACCCAACTTGAACATCAGCGTAGAATAATAACTACGGCGCACAACAACTAGGTTTTCGTTGCGCCCGGAGGGAATGCAATGAAAAATCTGTTGAACGAAACCTACGGTAGCCCTTCCAATCCTCTTTTTAAATGGAGTTGTCGTTTGTGTTACTCTTGGTTTAGTAGGCAGTTTTGGATGCCGCTTTTTTGACTGATTGGTTTGGTTTTCAGTTTAGGTTGCCTACTGCCCTATTTTGTTTGGTTTGCCACATAAATCCTCACCTAGCCTATGATTCCCCTAATTATTATACACTTTGTTAGTGGCTTCACTTTTGCTTTTAAAGTGTTCTACTAATGAAAAGGTATATTTGTAGAAATACTGAGCAATGACAGACAATGAATTGAATGAAAAATTTGCGCAATTAGCTGTTGCACAATCTAATACAGCCGAAGAAGTGAATAAGTTTGTTGCAGGGTTGGCAGTTTCCCAAGCTAAAACAGATGAAAAATTTAAACAGACAGAAGCACAAATGGCTAAAACAGATGAGAAGCTAAAAAGCTTGGGCATCTACATGAGTAACATTGCAGATAATAATGGAGCTTCAACAGAAGACTACTTTTTTAATTCATTATTGGACAATCCTATTTTTGGTGGTATTACTTACGATAAAGTAAAAAAGAATATCCATTCTATGAGCAAGAGATTAGAGGATGAATTTGACATAGTAATGTATAACGGAGATAGTGTTGCCATCATAGAATGTAAGTACAAAGCCCACGAAAATGATTTGAGGAAACTAATTGATAAAAAAGTCAATAATTTTAGATCCCTTTTTCTGGACTATCAGGATTACAAAATATACCTTGGATTAGCAAGTTTTTCATTTTATGATGAATTGGAGGAGATGGCAAAACAAAATGGCGTGGCCATACTTAAACAAAAAGGTGATATTATTGAAATTAAAGCTACTAATTTGAAGGCTTACTAAGCCTCAACAAGCTCATGAATCCACAAATCAATACATACACTTATAAAATCTACGTACTAGTTCATGACTCCTGTTATGGACTGATTGCTTACTCCACTTATATCATACACTGATTTGTTTATGCCGGTATTTGAAAAGTATTTATTTTAGCCATTGCAACTGTTAAACTGTGGTTGTTTCGATAAACATGCTTGAGTTCTTTCAGATTGATGTTGGCAAAACTGATATAAGCACTCTTTGTGGCTTCCATATCGCCCACTTCCTCTTCTCCATCACCTTCAGCCAACTGATTCATTAAAAAATCAGTTTCCTTTTTCGATGCCATCACAAGGTTAGTAAAATAGATGGCTGCATACATAATTATAAAGTGCTTTTCATTCATAGCTACACTTCTATTTCTTGGATTAATTACACGTTGATACAATAAATTAAACTGCTCTGCCGTAAAACAGTCCATTTTTTTCATAAATTTATGTACACTCGATGCTTCCACCAGTAGCAAGTAATTTATCCAATTGAAAGCCATTCCTACAAAGCGATTCAGTGGTTCCACATTGGCTAAAGTAAAAACAATGGGTGACGGGCGTGTTATTTTCTGCATTTTGAACTATATTAGGTAGACGAAGCAATTTTATTTCCCCTCAAATGAAGACTATTAAACCGATACTACCTAATACTTCACACCCAAGAGTGAGTGTGCGCAGACTCTTCTTCTTGTTTTAACTTCACTTATCCCTTGAAGGCACAACTGCATAATCAAAACTTCCTTATTTTGCAAACTATCAATACCTGATAAGTATATATGGAATTAAGACACTTGAAATATTTTTTAATGTTAGCCGATGAACTGAGCTTTATTAAGGCATCTGAAAAGCTTTTTATCTCGCAACCACCACTGAGTAGGCAGATTAAAGAATTAGAAGATGAAATTGGGGCTCGCTTGTTTAATAGAAATAACAAAAGGGTTGAACTAACAGAGGCCGGCAAATATTTTGAAAAAGAAGTACGCCAACTAATGCAGAACCTTGATAGAATTACTTTAAAAGCTCAGAAGATAAGTAAAAATAGTAGCGGCGAATTTAGAATTGCCTACATCAGCTCTACGTTTTCTGGAGATATTGCCGAACTGATTAAGTTCCTCTCAGAAAAATACCCTTTTGTGAACTTTAGCTTGTATGAAGTGCCGACAGCTAGACAAATTAATGACTTGGAACAAGGAAAACTAGACCTCGGCATAATCCGAGCACCACTAAAATCGCCTATGATTAAGACTAATCTTTGGTTTAGGGATAGTTTTTCGGTGGTGTTTAACAAGCAATTGGTAAATCTGGAAACAGAAGAAGACATAGAAAAACTGAAGGAGGAAACATTTGTATTCTTCAATAAAGATTATGCCCCTCACTATTATGAAATGCTTTTAGAGATTTGTGCTAAGTATGGGTTCATTCCTAAAGTGGTGCATGAGTCGAACAATATTTCTTCTATTATTCAATTGGTAAAAAACGGTTTAGGTTCATCCATCGTTCCTACAAACATTTTAAAGAGTCACAACTATCCCGAACTAGGTTTTATTGAACTGAAAAAAGGGAACCTTTATACCGATGTATTGATTGCAACTCCTAAAGATGATGAATCGGAAATTGCAAATGAGGCTATTGGTTTTTTGTTGCGATAATCGGATGAAAATATTACTTTGTAAATCAAGATCACTTTTAGATACTACTCAGGTGTATTTTTACCACAAAGTGACCTAAGGTTTTCACCAAAAAAATAAGAATAGTATGGTGTTATTAGTGGTAAAGCTCCTAGGTAGTACTCACTTTTATACTATTAAACGGCATGTATTTAAAACGATTATATAAAGAAAGTAAATGGTGGTTTGCCATTGCGTTGTGCTTTGTGACAGTGCAATTAGTGATGGATGCTAAAGAAGGTGCAGCCATCTCTCCCGTTTTTCATTATGTGATGTATTCGTATCCTCAAATGCCGCAGAAAAAGTATGCAGTCTTAGAAGTAAAAGTTAATGGAAAGCTTTTGCAAACGAAAGATTTTTCACCTTATTATTGGGACAAGATTGCTGGCACGCCTGCCCTGTTTTACAGTCAGAAAATTGTTAACCCACGTATTTGGAATAATGATGTTAAACGGCTACTACATGCCAAAGACTCTTCTAAGTTCTATAATCACCTGACAGATGAACAATATAATGACTGGTATAAATTGTACTTGCAAAATTGTTTGAATAGAAAAATAGATAGCTTCTCGGTTATCACAACACTATATAAATTTAATGGTTCCACCTTTACCAAAACACTTGACTAATGCTTTCCAAAATACTCCAAAAAGAAAATAGGCGAACCTTAATAACCGCATTGTATTGCATAATCTTTTATGGCTTAATGCTTTACAAGATTGCCAATGGACTGCTTTTGATGCAAGTGAACCCTGTTTTTTTCTGTTCAAGAGAAGACATTTTCACTTGGGCGTTCATGCAATCAGGGTTGCATCAATGTTTGTTAAACAGTCCTTCAAAGTGCGTGCTGATGGACGCCTTGTTCTATTCTTCACCTGCTATTTACATTTTGCATTATTTCGGTCATCGCTCAACCGCATTTTTTAGTGGGATCTGGATGTTACTTATAAACTGGCTCTATGTGCAGTGCTACACTTTATATCCCACAAATTCTATTGAGGGGCATACCGCTTGGCTGTTGTTCCCAATCCTTTTTATGGTCAGGAAAGAGTCTACTTTTAATCTATTGTTCGAAGGGCTTCGATATTTCTTCCTCTACTTTTTTGCCTCTGCTGGTTTATGGAAAGTGAGGCATGGTAGTGTTTTTTTACCTAGCCAAATGAGTGGCATTCTGTTGGGGCAGCACATTCAGTTGCTCACAAATTCACCAGATTATTGGCAGTCGAAATTTATACTGTGGTTAATTAATAACGCATGGGTCTCCTATAGTTTATATGTTTCCGCCACAGCAATTGAATTGTTTTTCATGGTAGGCTTCTTCACTAAAAAGCTAGATAAACTACTAATCCTCCTCTTTGTAGTTTTTTTAATTACAGATCATCTAATCATGCGAATACCGTACTATGAGGTGATGCCATTTTTAATTACGCTTTATCCCGGCACTAGTAATGAAAAGAACCGATTATAGCTTTCTAAGGGGCTATTTCTACCACAAATCACACAAAGAATTTCACAAAGAAAACAAGGTCTATGGGTAATTATTTTTTCAGGATTCATTGCAGTTTAGTTAAGGAAGACTTCGTTTTAAGCGAAACCTTTCTTTGTATTTAGAATTTCACTCAACTAAACGGCAATGCAATACGAGTAGTAAAATGGGCAAGTAGTTTAGCGAAAATTATGGTATTTCTCCAGAGTAATTACTGTTTTTTGACTTTATCACTTTCAACTTATTACGTATCACTTCTTTTATGATAAAAACCATAATACACGCCAAAGAAAAGTGCCATCAGTGCAATGCCTGTTATGGCGGCGCTCGGATTATCTATTACCACCGCAGTGGCTACCACAAAATAGGCAAGCACAAACACCACACACAAATAAGGCGTAATGTGCTGAACAAAACCAGTAACATTTTCATTGCCCTGCTTCCTTTTTTTCAGAATTAATAACGCAGCAGCCGAAAAACTAAAGCCAATACAGTCTAGAAAAATGCTAAAGTCGAGCACATTATCCACGCCCTTTCCAAAGAAGGCAACCACTATGGCAATGATGGCAAAAGCAGTAAGCCCCGGCACCAAAGCCTCTGTTTTGGGATGTTTGTAAGCGAATATTTTAGGAAAAACACCGTCCTTACTCATGGCGTACATTACCCGTGGGTTGCTTAATAGCGAAACATTTACATAACCCAATACACTCAAAAACATACAGGCATCAAACACTTTACCGCCTGCTTTGCCAAACCAAGTTTCGCATAGTAGGGCACCAATGGCTGTGGCATTTTTCATCTTATCAAATCCAATTACTTGAATGTATGCATAACTAATGGATAAATAAAGGAACAAAACAATGGCAATACCCGCAATTATGCCTGTTTGCAAAGTGGCAGGCGTTTTAGTTTCGCCGCCAAAGTTGATTGTTTGTTGGTAGCCGCCATAGGTAAAGAACACAGCTACTAGGCTTACCATAAGTAGTAATCCTGCATTGTGACCATTATAATTATACACTTTAGCACTTGTTTTATAACCGTGTGGGGCAATGTTTAGCCCTGTAAAACAAGCAGATATCAACAGAATTATCAATCCTATTTTCAGTAGCATCAAGATGTTTTGGGTACGGCTGCTGGTTTTTAATCCTAATAAATTTACACCATAAAATAGGGCAATGGGCAACGTGGCTACCAACACATTAAACAGTTCTCCCGATGGTTTTCCGAACAATAAATCGCTCACATAATCGGCTCCAATAAGTGCTACAACCGATATGGATGCTGCATTGCTAATAAGGATAAGTATATTGACCGTAAAACCCACCGATGGATGGTAGCACTCTGCAAACACGCTATAATAACCACCCACAGAAGGCAAACGCAAACCAATTTCGGCATAAATCAAGGCGCCAAATAAAGCTATGATTCCCCCAATGGCCCATGCGGCAAAAAAGATGGTGGGTGTGCCTGCTTTTGCGGCAATGGTGGCTGGCGTTTTAAATATTCCCATCCCAATTACCAAGCTTATCACTATCATGGTGAGGCTAAAAAGATTGAGTTGTTGTTTGCGCATACAGTTAGTGTTAGTCGTAAAAATAGTGGGTATACTCTATTGTTCAATAATTATAAACAAACAATCTAGGTGGAGATATAATAGCAGTGATCCTCCCCTAATAGAAAAAGGTGCGTACCTAATTGCTTTAGGTGGCCACCTAAATGAATTAGGACACCACCTAAAAGAAAAAGGTGCGCTCCTAATTGTTTTAGGTAGCCACCTAAATGAATTAGGAGACCATCTAAAAGAAAAAGGTGCGCACCTAATTGTTTTAGGTGGCTACCTAAATGAATTAGGAGACCACCTAAAAGAAAAAGGTGAGTACCTGATAGTTTTAGGAGGCTACCTAAATAGACTGGTTTTATATTTTCAATTCCAAGGCTCTCATTCCCAATTTTAACTCCCCTTACTTACCTTCGCCACGTGAGAAAAACTGTTTTATTACCCATCATTATTCTTTCTTTTCTACATTCCTTAGTGTGGGGGCAAGTTAATTTCGAGTTCAGGGGCGTTTGGATTGCCACCGTTAGCAACATCGACTGGCCAAGAGAAAAGGGATTATCTGTAGAGGAACAAAAGTCTTCATTCATTAAACTGCTGGATACGCATCAACGTAATGGCATCAATGCGGTGTTTGTGCAAATACGCCCTGCCGCTGATGCTTTTTATCCTTCGCAATACGAACCTTGGAGCGAATATTTGATGGGATCTCAAGGAAAAGCACCTAACCCTTACTACGATCCTTTGCAATTTATGATTGATGAGACACATAAGCGTGGTATGGAATTTCATGCTTGGATAAATCCTTATCGGGCTGTTTTCAATTTAAAAAGATCTAATATTTCCGCCACTCATATCACCCATACACATCCTGAATGGTTTTTGGTGTATGGCAATACAAAATATTTTAATCCTGGCATTCCCGAAGTGAGGAAGTATGTAAGTGCGGTGGTCAGGGATATTGTGAGTAAATATGACATTGATGGGCTGCACATGGACGATTATTTTTATCCTTATCGTATTGAAGGAAAAGAATTTCCTGATGAAAAGGCCTATCGTACTTATGGAAATGGAATGAAAAAAGATGCTTGGAGACGTAGTAACTGCGATAGCATTGTGAAGAATATTTATGACGTAATTGCTGAGACCAACGCGCGTGTAAAGTTTGGCGTTAGTCCGTTTGGGGTTTGGAGAAATAAGAGTCAAGATATTGACGGAAGCAGAACTAAAGCAGGCACTACCAGCTATGATGACCTATTTGCCGACATTGTTTTATGGCTAAAGATGGGTTGGATAGATTATGTGGCCCCGCAAATTTATTGGGAATGTAGCAATAAAATTTGTGCCTATAATGAGCTGCTAGATTGGTGGAGCAAACATACTTATGGCAAACATCTCTACATTGGACATGGCATTTACAAGGCTAATACTAATGCAGCGTGGAAAGATAAAACTGAATTGCCAGCACAGATAATTGCCTTGCGAGGAATGAAAGCTGCACAAGGAAGTGCATTTTTTAGTAGTCAGGATTTGGTGCGCAATACGAATGGTTGGGCAGACAGTTTGCACGATAATTATTATGCCTTGCCCGCCATTGTTCCTCCAATGGATTGGATAGATAGTAATCCACCAGCAAAGCCGGTAGTTGCCAAAGCAGAGGGAAGTAATTTTACATTTAGTTACGTTGGGGAGGATAAAATAAGGGGGTTTGCAGTTTTCTCTTTTCCTTCAAATGGAGAAATAAAAATTAATAATGGCACTTTGATAAAAATAATTTACGCACCAGCATCTGCTAGTTTCAACAGTGGTGATTTGATTGCTTATGCAGGAAATAGGTTGTTTGTTGCAACGCTAAGTATTAATAATAACCTAAGCGAACTTGTACCGATAAAAAAATAGAATTCATGTTAACTACATAAAATAACCACTTATACTTTTCAAACTATGATTAAATTTTTTCAAACAGAACTATTCAATAATTCAATTTCAGCTTATTTGTGCGTGCTTGTATCAATATTATTGGCGGCTATTTTAAAACGGCTCATTTCTAAATACTTCGCTTCTGTATTGTTTAGATTGGTAGCAAGGACAGGCAAAAAACTTAATAAGCTATCTTTTGTTAGCCTGATTATTGCACCATTAGAAAACTTTTTGTTTCTATTTATTTCATTTGCTGCCCTCGACAAACTCAATTATCCGAATGAGCTAAATTTCAGAATCTATAAGTCTACACTTTTTCAGGTTGTAGACTCTTGCTCAAACATAGCCTTGGTGGTAACTTTTACTTGGCTTTGTTTGCGTGCAATAGACTTTGTTGCAACAGTATTGGAAGAATCTGCAACTAAAACAAATGACCATACAGAGAGTCAGCTAATTATATTTTTTAAAGACTTCTTCAAGATGATTATTGGCATTATTGGCTTTTTGATGGTGCTGCAATTTGGTTTTCATAAAGATATTGGCAACATCGTTACAGGGCTTAGTATTGTGGGCGCAGCCATTGCATTGGCCACCAAAGAAAGCCTAGAGAATTTGATTGCCTCTTTTATCATCTTCTTCGATAGACCCTTTACTGTTGGTGATACCCTAAAAGTTAATGCACTTACTGGCGTAGTAGAAAAAATTGGGTTGCGTAGTACCAGAATACGCACAGAAGAGAAAACCTTTATATCTGTACCAAATAAACAAATGGTTGATAGCATAATAGACAATCTTAGCCTTAGAACACAAAGAAGAGTAGTGACCAATCTGGAAATTAGTTTAACTGCTACAGCCGAGCAATTGAAAGGATTAACTCCGGCACTAAACAAAATTCTTGTGCGTGAGGACGTGGCTAATTTTTCAGTTTTTCTGAAAGACACTGGCCAATATGCGCATAAAGTTGAGATAACTTATTTTGCAGATGCAAGCCAAGAACAAAACGATTTTAACTGCATGAGAGAAGCAATTAATTTGGAGATTATTGCTTTAATGGAAAAAATGAAAATGCCATTAGCCAATAACAGTAATAGAATTTTCACCATGGAAAAAGGATCATAGGTACAACTTGGTCTATAAAACAGCGGTTGGCTATTACCATTTTTATTGTAAAAACGAAAACGTTTTCTCTAATTACCTTCAAAACAAGCTCATATAATACTTTTTATGCATAAATAAATGGATAAATTAAAATTTAATGGTAACAAACTGTCAATTATAAGTTTGTATCCCCTAAATTTGAAACATCTATTTAAAGAAATAATTTATTAAAATTTTCGTTATGCACAAAATCGCGGTAGCAAAAGGTGACGGTATCGGTCCAGAGATTATGGATGCAGTATTAACAATTTTCAAGGCTGCGAACGTACCACTCGAGTATGATGTGGTAGACATGGGCAAATGGGTATTTGATAAAGGCTTTAGCAATGGGATGACACCCGAAGCGCAGGAAACTATTGAAACGTTGGGCATATTATTTAAAGGCCCAATGGAGACACCAAAAGGAAAAGGCGTAAAAAGTGTAAATGTAACTGCACGGAAAACGTGGAATACCTATGCTAATAAAAGAACTTTTCAAACACTTCATGGTGTTGATACGGTATTTAGTAAGGCAGGCATCCCAATTGACATCACTATTGTTAGGGAAAATATAGAAGATACTTATGGGGGAATAGAACACATGCTTACACACGATGTGGCACTTTGCAGAAGGTTTATTACCAGACCAGGCAGCTATCAAGTGATAAAGTATGCGTTTGAAATGGCCAAGAAGAAGGGGGCAAGACGAATAACCTGTGGCCATAAAAGCAACATAATGAAAATTACTGATGGCTTATTCTTGGAAGTGTTTTATGAAGTGGCAAAAGATTATCCTGAACTAAATGCTGATGATGTAATTGTTGACGACTTATGTATGAAGTTGGTAACTAAACCAGATTTGTTTGATGTGGTAGTATTAACAAACCTTCAGGGCGACATTGTGAGTGATTTGTGTGCTGGTCTTGTTGGAGGATTGGGCTTTGCTCCTAGTGCTAATATTGGCGACCATATTTCTATTTTCGAAGCAGTTCATGGCACGGCTCCAGACATTACAGGAAAAAATATTGCTAATCCTACCGCCTTATTATTAAGCGGTATTGGCATGCTTCGTCATTTGGGATTGATGCAAACAAGTGCCATGATAGAAAATGCTTTATTATATACTTTGGAAAGTGGTATACACACAGGCGACTTCGGGGATAAGGCAATACCATCTGTGAATACTACATCATTTGCAGATGTGATTATAAGCAACTTTGGTAAAGAACCCGCTGTGAATCCAAAACCTATTCTTCCTGATTTATACGTTACGCCTACCATTTTTAAACTAGAAAAGAATCCAATGTTGGAGAGTGTTTCTGTGGGTGAAGAGGTAATAGTAGGTGTAGATTTCTTTATTGAAAGCAATGAACAACCTAATGAAGTGGCAAATAAAAGTTTGGAACACACAATGGGTATTGCTAAACTGGTCACAATAAGCAATCGTGGTACTCAAGTTTGGCCTAAGGGAAGTGTGTTTACAAATTTGGTGGATCAGTATCGTTGTCGTTTTGAAAGTATTGATGATGCTGCATTAACTCAAACAGATGTTTTAGAACTAACAAAAAGAATGATGACAGACTTTAAAGTTTGCTCGTATGAGATGCTCAATAAGTTTGGAGAGAAGAAAGGATATAGTTTAGCTCAAGGGCAATAAGAAAAATATAAGCATTAAAAAAGGACAGTCTTCGTAAAAGCTGTCCTTTTTTATTTATGGTTAGTTGAGAATTTCTTTCAAACTTTCTTCAACTGCTGTTATAGTTTTATCTAAATCCTCATAGCTTAGGGCATTGTTCAAAAACCAACTTTCAAAAGCACTCGGTGGAAGATAAACTCCACGATTGAGCATGGCATGGAAGAACTTTTTAAAGAGTTCATTATTAGCAGCGGCAGCCGAAGCAAAGTCAGTAACAGGATGTTCGCTAAAGTGAACGCTAATCATCGAGCCAAGGTGATTGATTACATACGGTGTACCAGATGCCATTAAAACTTTATCTAATCCTTCTTTCAAATACAATGTTTTTGCATCCAGTTCTTTCAATATTTCGGGATTATCTTTCATGATAGATAGCAATGTATAACCAGCAATCATTGCAATAGGATTACCACTCAGTGTGCCTGCCTGATATACATTGCCCAATGGAGAAACCACTTCCATAATGTGACGCTTGCCACCAAAAGCACCTACAGGCATTCCTGCGCCAATCACTTTACCGTAAGTAACAAGGTCGGCATCAATGCCTAACTTTTCTTGTACTCCACCCAAAGCCAAACGGAAACCAGTCATTACTTCATCAAATATCAATACAATATTATGATCATCACAAATCTTTCTTAATCCTTTCAAGAAGCCTTCTTTCGGTAAGATACAACCCATATTTCCAGCAACAGCCTCTATTATTATAGCCGCAACTTGGTCTTTGTTATCCATTACTAACTGCTCCACGGCTTCCAAATCATTGTAAGCACAAGTAAGTGTATCGTTAGCAACGCCAGCAGTAACGCCAGGCACCGTTTGAATATTGAAAGTGGCTACACCACTGCCAGCCTTCACCAAAAAACTATCTGCATGACCATGATAACAACCTTCGAACTTAATAATTTTATTGCGCCCAGTATAGCCTCTTGCCACACGAACTGCACTCATACAAGCCTCCGTTCCGCTACTCACCATCCGTATCAGATCTACATTTGGCGACATGCTTTTTATCAGTTCAGCCATCTTTATTTCCAATTCTGTAGGCGCACCATAAGAAGTAGAATACACGGCTTGCTCTTGAATAGCTTTGATAACAGGTTCGTAGGCATGACCCAAGATCATAGGGCCCCAAGAAGCGATATAGTCTATATACTGATTACCATCGGCATCATACAAATAAGCCCCTTTTGCCTTTTTAATGAAAAGTGGCGTTCCGCCAACACTTTTAAAAGCACGTACTGGAGAATTGACACCGCCTGGAATAGATTCCTGTGCACGGGAAAAGAGGGTTTTACTAGTTGAAATATTCATAACCTTTAAGATTTTTCTATTATTTTCCTTTGCTGTACAAGTATCAGAAAAGAAGGTACACTATTTAATAAGAAAGTAAAAGTAAAGTTCATTTTAGTAAAGTGATCGAATAAATATAATTTAAGCATTCGAATAACTAAAAAGTAATTAAGTTCTACAGCATTACTATCTGTGAATTGAAGCTATTGGCAGTTATTTGAATAAAAAAGGCTGTCTCAGATTTTATTTCTAAGACAGCCTTTAAAGTATTAAACTATTAAAAGTTTAGTTCAAGTTCAACAATTCAACACTTCTAGTTATGAAGTTTGTTAAATCGCTTCCTTTCAATAAACCTTGCGAAAGCAAAGCAAGATCAGCTAAATTTCTTATTTGTTTTCCTTGTTTATCAATGTCAATTTCTTTAAGAAGTGATTGATAAATTGGGTGATTACCATTTACAGTTAAGGTAACTTCATCTGGCATTTGCGCATAAAAAGCACCCATACCACCACTTACAGCTCCCATATCCTTCATTCTTCTCATAAATTCTGGACGAGTTGCAACAACAGGCGCATTGTTATTGATTAAGCCCTTAACCTCAACTGTAAGGTGAAGATTGTTAGCTGGAATTTCGAATAACTTTTTCAAAGTTTCCTCTTCGTCCTTACTCAATATACTAGTATTGTTTTCTTGCTTGTCTATTAAGTTATCTACGATGTCGGCATCTACTCTTACAAAGCTTACATTCTCCCACTTCATTTCCATGTGGTTAATAAATGCAGCATCTACCAATGTTTCCGACTTAGTTACAATATACCCTTTCGAAATACAAGCTTGTATGTAAACATCTTGGTGAACAGGATCGGTTGTGTATAAAATAATATGCTTTCCGTCCTTATTCTTTTGTAGTGCCTCCGTAGCTATTTTGTATTCTTCTAAAGTATAGAATAGTTTAGAAGTAGTTACTTGACCATTTTCGTCAGTAACAGATTTAGGAGAAGTTGCGTCCTCAAATACTAAGAACTTATTCGCTTTTTCAAGGAACTTATCATCAGTCATCATACCATATTTAACGAATAAGCCTAAGCTTTCCCATTTATCTTGGAATGATTCACGGTCATTTCTAAATATTTCGTCAAGCTTATCAGCTACTTTTTTAGTGATGTGACTATTAATCTTCTTAACGTTTGGATCACCTTGCAAATAGCTACGACTAACGTTTAGAGGAA
This sequence comes from Chitinophagaceae bacterium, assembly GCA_947447825.1. Lineage (GTDB taxonomy): Bacteria > Bacteroidota > Bacteroidia > Chitinophagales > Chitinophagaceae > Parasediminibacterium. The sequence continues at coordinate 17,608 of CANFLL010000056.1, forward strand.
TATCTGGGCTATCGATTACACCATGCAATAACATCAAAAATTCAGGAACAATGTCTTTTACTTCATCTGTTACAAATACTTGGTTGCTGTATAATTGAATCTTATCTTTTTGTATTTCGTAGCTCTGTTTAATTTTGGGGAAATACAAAATACCAGTAAGATTGAATGGATAATCTACATTCAAATGTATCCAGAACAATGGAGTTTCGCCCATTGGATACAATTCTTTGTAGAAGTTTCTGTAATCATCATCAGATAATTCACTTGGTTTCTTAGTCCAGATTGGATTAGGATTGTTTATTTGTTTGATATCTTCTTCTTTCGCACCAGCTTCACTAAAGAAAATAGGGACAGGCAAGAATTTACAGAACTTTTCAAGAATGTTCTTCAAACGAAAAGCATCCAAGAATTCACTGCTTTCATCGTTTACATACATGATGATTTTTGTGCCACGCTCTCTTTTTTCTATTTCGTATAATTCATATTCTGGGCTACCATCGCAACTCCAGAACACACTTGGAGCATCTTCTTTATATGATTGAGAAAGTACTTCTACTTTTTCGCTCACCATGAAAGAGCTATAAAAACCCAATCCGAAATGACCGATGATGTTAGCATCCTTATATTTTGTCAAAAATTCTTCTGCCCCACTAAAAGCAACTTGGTTTAGGTATTTGTCAACCTCTTCCTTGCTCATACCAACGCCCTTATCCTGAACAGTAATGGTTTTTTCTTTGGTATCAAGAATTACATCAATTCTTAATTCTCCTAAATCACCTTTTGCTTCGCCAATACTTGACAATGTCTTTACTTTTTGCGAGGCATCTACAGCATTACTTACCAATTCCCTTAAGAAAATTTCATGGTCGCTGTACAAAAACTTCTTGATAATCGGAAATATGTTTTCCGTTTGAACTCTTATTTGTCCTTTTTGCATAATGTAAAAAATTTGTTTGTTTATTTCTTTATAAAAAGTAAAGCGACATTAATCAAACACAATACCATCGCCCCTTTTTCTGCCATGATGGCAAGTAAAGGATCTGCTGACTGTCAAAAAAAGAAAGGATTGAATATTTGGCTTTTCTATACTTTAGAAAAAGGAATATTTTGCTTTTACTTCCATTTAAAAGTACTAATCATGTGCTTCATGTCTTGGAGAATAAAGTCATTGACTACTCCTAAGGAATCTTCGTTTGGGGTTGCATCAAAATATAAAGCACCTCTAAGAAAGTGCTTTACAGAGTCTGTTACAAAAAACTGATTGGCTGTGGCAACATTCCCTCCTACTTTAAAAAACATTCCATGAACATTATTACTGGTATTTATCAATGAGTCGTCTATAGAAACTGCCTTACTAGTATGCTTGTTGGTTAGTGTAAACGCATCGTTGATTAGCTTATCAAATTTGTTCTTTCCTATTTCTTTATAGCTTACATAAATGCGGCTATTAAACTGAGGAAAGTTTACGTTTATCCACCAAGGGTTCTCTGTGGCTTCTCCAAAAAAAGTAGAATCCTTAATAATGTTAGCATAAACTGGGTATTCGAAAGTGTATGGATAATTTGGTTGGTCGAAGGTTTTATATTCTTTTTTGGGTAAATCAATAACAAAATAGCCTCTTGGTTTTGGTACAAATGTGCTGTTGCAAGAAAAACAGGCTACCATAATAATTAATACAACAAATACCGAAAATCCTCTTTGTACCCCTTTTACCAATACTTTTATTTTCATGATTATAATTTAAGAATCCAACTTCTATGGAGTCTTTATTTGTTGATAGTTACTTTAACTTTCTGAAGCCTGTTCTTCTCTATTTCTAACACAGTAAAGTCGAAATATTTGCTTTTTATCAGTTGTCCTATTTGAGGAATCTCTCCAATTAGTTCTAGTACTAATCCTGCCAAAGAATCACTTTCTCCCCTAATCTCATCAAACACATCTATACTCAGGTGCATGGTTTTGCAAACATCATTAAGCATTACTTTGCCTTCAAAAATATAGTTACTATCATCTTCCTTGCTATAATTCACTTCTTCCTCATCAAACTCGTCCTTTATCTCTCCTATTACCTCTTCCAAAATATCTTCTAGTGTTATGATGCCACTTGTGCCACCGAACTCATCTACCACTACTGCAAAATGTATCTTTTTATTCTGAAACTCTTTCAATAAATCTTCAATCAATTTATGTTCATGAACAAAGTAAGGTGCACGCAGTAATACATGCCAATTAAAATCGTTAGTCTGATTGATGTAAGGAATCAAATCTTTGGTATGTATCATACCAACCACTTTGTCTAATTCTTCTTCGTAAACAGGCAGACGACTATAATGTAACTCTCCCAATTGTTGAATTAAATCGTGAAAGCCCATGCCCTTTTCTATCCCATGAACATCAATTCTGGTCTTCATTACCCGTTTTACAGAGATATTGCCAAACTTTACAATTCCTCTTAGGATATTCTTCTCTTCTATAGACGCATCAGTGTCTGTACTTAAATCAATTGCATGATCTAATTCTTCCAAATTATAGTCACTTTTCTTTTTAGTTAGTCTCTTTTCAATCTTATCACTATATCTAACAAACCAGATACTCGCTCTTTTAAAAACAAGAAATATAAATTCTACTATCGGTGCTAAATCTTTGGCAAATCTGATGTTGTTTTGGGCAGCCATTACTTTGGGCATTACTTCTCCAAGTAAGATAAGCGTGCCGGTAATAACAATTATTTTAATGACTACTTCTAGCCAAAAAGCGTTTACTCTTTCCAAATCTAATAAACTGCCAAGAAGGATGTTTGATATAATGATGATGGCAATATTAATAAGGTACTTTGCAATAAGCAGACAGCCCAGCAATACTTTTGGGTCTTCTAGCAGATTTACTACTCGTCTGTAACCACTTTGTTGTTTGGTTTTAAGTAGGTTAATATCTTTTTGAGTTAAGGAGAAAAAAGCTACTTCAGCACCACTAATAACATAAGAGAAAAAGAGTAGCGATAGAAGGATGAAAATAATGGTTGTAGAGCCTTGCGCATTTATTAATGCAAGGTGATTTATGTTTAAAAATGATAAGTTTATAATTTCCGGATGGTATTCCAATGCCGATTATTTAAATGAATAATGTATCAGTTATAATACTGACAGTTCTAACAAAAATATCTCTTTATGATAAAATTGTAAGCTAAAATAAGGAATCAAATCATATTGTAATGTTTTCATTAGATAATTAAAATAAAAAAAGCCATCCCTTTCGAGATAGCTTCCATTATTTATGATAAGACTTCTTATTCTCCACCAGATTTCACCAAACCAAGTTTAGCTTCTAAACTGAGGGTAGCGTGTGGAACGGCTTTCAATCTTGCCTTGTCAATTAGTTTACCTGTAACCCTACAAACACCGTAAGTCTTGTTTTCTATACGCATGATTGCTTTTTCAAGATGGTCGATGTAACTAATCTGACGGCTAGCCATTTGGCTAAGCTGCTCGCGCTCCATGCTCATACTTCCATCTTCCATGGTCATATAACGGGCATCGTCATTGTCAGAACCCATCCCATCTTTACGAGTGATTAGTCCTTGTAAATAAGCCAATTCTTTCTTGGCAGTATCCATCTTCTTGTTAATGATTTCTCTGAACTCTTTCAAGTCAGAGTCGCTATATTTTACCAAAGGAGAATTGCTCCTCGGTTCTTCTACTCTTTTTTCCATTGGAGTATAATCTGGGTTATATGCTACACTTGATGTTGTTGTAATCTTTGGAAGTTTCACTTCCTTCATCGGTTCATCCGACCTTCTAGGAACAGGAATAGGTTCCCTCTTTTTAATAGGTATGTGCGATTTCTCGTTCATATCAACCTCCGAATATCCGACAGGTTTTCTTACAACGGGTTTCTCTACCCTTGCTTTTTTATTTGTAGTGCCTTTACTAGTAGCCATTTTTACGTTCGTTTTTTGTTACCTCAATTATCAGCGGTTCGTCATTTACTTCAATTTCAATGCCTTCCTTCAATTCTGTCACCCACTGGACAGAATCTGCCAAAATTTCGCGACAAATATATTCTTTATATTCTTCAATGCTACTTTTCAAATTCACATTCGTTAGTAACTTGACAGAAATGCGGTCTGTAAGGTCAAAATTGTTCTCTTTTCTTATGTTTTGTATCCTATTTACCAGTTCTCTAGCATTTCCTTCGCTTTGTAGCGCTTCTGTTATAGTGATATCCAAAGCCACTGTTAAGCTGCCTTTACTAGCAACACTCCATCCAGGAATATCTTCTGCAATGATATCCACTTCATTAACCAATATAATTATTTCCTCTCCGTCAATGTTTAAGGCAATCTGTCCGTCCTTTTCTATTGCAGCAATTTCATGTTGGGTAAAGCCCATGATGGCCGCATTTACTGCCTTCATCTTTGCACCCATCCTTGTACCCAATGCCTTGAAGTTTGCCTTTACCTTTTTCTTGATAACCCCTTCCGTATCCGTTAGGTACTCAAACTCCTTTACGTTTACTTCAGCCTTAATCAAGTCCTCAATCTTTTGTAACTGTTCTTTCATTTTTGGATTGAGAACCGGCACCATTACTTTTTGCAATGGCTGACGAACCTTGATATTTACCTTTTTACGGATAGATAACACCAACGAAGAAGTGTCTTGTGCCAATTGCATCCTTTCTTCCAAGTCCGTATCTATAGCCGCTTCGTTATGTGTAGGAAATAAAGCATGGTGAACGCTTTCTGCCTCAAAACGATTGGTGATGGCATTCAGATTCTTAAATACTGCATCACTAAAGAATGGGGAAATAGGCGCCATTAATCTAACCAAGGTTTCAATACACTCATACAAGGTTTGATAGGCTGCAATCTTATCTCCCTCATATTCTCCCTTCCAGAACCTGCGACGGCAAAGACGCACATACCAATTACTTAAATGCTCATCTACAAATTCTTCCATCAAACGACCGGCCTGTGTAGGCTCATAATCGTCCATTGCTTCCGTAACTTTCTTTATCAATGTATTTAAAGAAGACAATATCCATCGGTCAATCTCTGGCCTTTCAGTCAAAGGAATGTAGGCTTCCTTGAAGGCAAAGCCATCTACGTTAGCATACAAAGCAAAGAATTGGTAGGTATTATATAGTGTACCAAAGAACTTACGTTGCACTTCTTGGATTCCTGCTAAATCAAACTTTAGGTTATCCCAAGGACTAGCATTGGTAATTAAATACCATCGGGTAGCATCGGCACCATACTTTTCAATGGTCTCGAATGGGTTTACTACATTGCCCAAACGCTTACTCATCTTGTTACCATTCTTATCTAAAACAAGACCATTAGAAACAACAGCTTTGTAAGCCCTTCCATCCACTTTGTCAGAAGGAATGCCTGCTTCATTCAATACATCAACAACGCTTTCTTTTATTAACGAACCGATGGCATGAAGCGTATAAAACCATCCACGTGTTTGGTCAACCCCTTCGGCTATGAAATCTGCAGGATAGTTATTGGCAAACAATTCTTTGTTCTCAAAAGGAAAATGCTGTTGTGCGTAAGGCATTGCCCCGCTATCAAACCAAACATCTATCAAATCTGGCACACGCTTCATTATTTTCCCTTCCGATGAAAAAATAAATATCTCATCTACAAAAGGCTTGTGCAAGTCATCTGTTTTAAATCTAAATATTGGTTGAGTAACAATATAATCTACATTTGCCTCCGAAACTGCTCCCACATCATCACGGTTAAGCGTAGGGATAATGTGCGTAGGGTTGGAGAGTGCGGAATCGCTACCAACATCTTCAGTTTCCTTTTTCTTTTTAAAGCCAGTCACCAACCAATTATAATCCGCATCGTGCAAGAATTCAGAAATAATTACAATATAATGTTCAGACTGTAATTCTACACGCTTAGCCTTTTCTGGACCATACTCCCTAATTATTTCTCCTTTGGCTATCGTAAAAGTAATGCCATCAAAAACTTCATCAATCGTTAAGCCTGCAAATTCTGGCAGGTTAGCAATCTCCCATTTCCTTTTTGCAACTATTTTACTTGTACCGTATCCACCTTCAAAGTCTTTATGTTCATTACCTTCCTTACCCCAAAGAAAATGAATAAACCCATTGTGAATATCGGGTCTGCACATAGCAAACTCAACGTCTTTATGATTTTTTTGCTGATACTCGAATGCTTTCTTTCCTAAAAATATCTCTCTATCAGCATCATATAGTTTTATTCTTTCTTCTGATAAATAAAATTCATTTGCTGCTTCAATTGATTGTTTCAATTCAGCCACGCTATCTATTATCTTTTGTTCGCTGCCATCTTCTGTTTTCCAGATAGGTAATGGCGTTCCCCAAAAGCGGCTACGGCTTAGGTTCCAATCCACCATATTTTCCAGCCAGTTACCAAACCTTCCTTCGCCCGTACTCTTCGGTTTCCAGTTGATCGTCTTATTCAAGTCTATCATCCGTTGCTTGATAACTGGATCTGTTGTTTTGATAAACCAAGCATCCAAGGGATAATACAATATTGGTTTATCGGTACGCCAGCAATGCGGGTAACTGTGTTCGTATTTCTCTACCTTAAAGGCGCGATTCTCTTTTTTCAGCATCACGCAGATGTCCACATTTACGTCTGCATAGTTAGGGTCGTCCTTATAATTCTTTACATATCGGCCACTAAATTCACCCAATCCATCTACAAACTTACCTTGCCTATCCACCATTGTAAGGATGCCGATGCCATATTTCTTACCCACCTTATAGTCATCCGCACCAAAAGCGGGGGCGGTATGAACGATGCCCGTACCATCTTCGGTAGTAACAAACGAGTCGCACAATACACGGAAAGAATCTCCACCCGTTTCCTGATTAGCTTCGTAAGGCATCAATTGTTCGTAGCGACATTCTTCAAGGTCTTTACCTTTAAACTCTGCTAATATCTTCCAAGGAATAATCTTTTCTCCTTCCTTATAAGCATCAAAATCTCCGTTCTCTCCTTCTGCTTTTACATATTTAGCCAAGAGATTCTTTGCCAATATAATGTTTACCGGAAGATGCGTATAAGGATTAAATGTCTTTACCAATACATAATCAATCGTTGGCCCAACAGTCAACCCTAAGTTAGAAGGCAACGTCCAAGGAGTAGTCGTCCACGCCAAAAAGAATATTCCATCAGCTAAAGAGTCTTTTGCCAGCGCTTCTTTATACCAGCTTCTATTTTCAATGGCTTCACTCTTATCCTCTTTTCCTATCTCCTCTTTCCCTACAATTGCCTTAAACATCGCCACCGCACTCGTATCCTTCACATCTTTATAAGTGCCCGGTTGATTCAGTTCATGGCTACTTAAACCCGTACCCGCTGCAGGACTATAAGGTTGGATACTTACACTTTCGTACAGCAATCCTTTCTTATACAGCTCGCTCAATATCCACCACAAACTCTCAATATAGTTATTCTCGAAGGTGATGTAAGGGTTATTCAAATCTACCCAATAGCCCATTTTGCGGGTAATATCATCCCATTTATCCTTGTAGCGCAACACGGCTTCACGGCATTTTTGGTTATATTCCTCCACGCTTATCTTCTTGCCAATATCTTCTTTTGTAATGCCCAATTCCTTTTCCACGCCCAATTCCACCGGCAATCCGTGCGTATCCCAACCGCCCTTACGTTTTACCTGAAAGCCTTGCATGGTTTTGTATCGGCACACCAAATCCTTCAAAGTCCTAGAAATAACGTGGTGAATGCCCGGCATACCATTGGCACTTGGCGGCCCTTCGAAAAAAACAAACGGCACAGCGCCTTCCCTTATCGAAACACTTTTCTCGAATGCACTATTCTCATCCCAACTTGCCAATACTTCCTTTTCTATCTTGGGCAAATTAAGCCCACCAAAATCTTTGTATTTGTCGCTCATAAATCCTTTGTATAATCAGCCGAAAGCAATTGCCTCCTTCTTTTTTAATGGCGGCGAAGGTATTAATAATTGATAATTGATTTTTACTAATTGAAAACTGATTTATTGTGATTGAAAGTGAGGAGAATTCTGCATAAAATTGTAGGATTACTTTTGCATCTAATGACAATTGTCCTTCTTTTTGATAGATGAGATTCAGAAGCCTTACATTAGAGCCTACTTTTTGATAATTTTCAGGGTCTTTCTCCACCTTTATTGGATAAAAATAATCCTCAAAAGCAGCTCTGTTATCACCCAAGACTTCCATTGCAGTAGGAGCATTCTAAACGGCACAAACATCTTTCACTTCAACAATAATTAAAAACTAACCCAATAAGACAACAGTTGGTTTTATTTTTAATTTAGTTCAGCCTAATCACATTTCTGCCGGGCAAGCTTTTATTGTCGTTTAACCAACCCAAAGTTAAGTTGGAATAAACAATAATATGAATCAAGTAAACCTCTACTCCGTTTGGGCTGCTTTATTTCCAGTTGCATCAACCAGAATATTGGTCAAATGAGTTACAAACCTTATCAAACGGAAACATTATAAAGAAAGATAGAACAGAGAAATAAAGACACAAACTTGCTATCATGTCCTATTAGTAAAGCATACAAGGATATTAGTTAGAAAAAGAATAACCTTAATTGTCTTTAATGGTGTAGCTAAACTCCTTTTTTCCGGCAGTTACGGCACTATCTTTTCTATAGTTTTTACTATACTTTCCTCGTGGAAGATCTAAAAAAGTAATGTTATTACTTTCTCTAGCAACTCTTACATAAGTAGTTGCCGCAGTATTAATGACGGTTGCTGCAATGTTTGCCAATAAACCAATGCCGCCGCCCAAACCTGTTGAAATGCCAGTTGGGAATTTTACTTTGGCTTTTCTAGTATATACTATCGAATTGGTTTTGGTGGATTTTAAAATATATTCAACCTGAACCGTTATGTGTGCAGGAACTAACGATTTATCCCAACGATGAATAACTGTAAAAAGCACCAAATCAGCACCAAACACCTCCCCAAATTTATTTACAGGCTGATTTAAAAACATTTCTGCATCATAAGCACTTTCTTGTTTTAATATTTCCATCGACAAAAAAGGAGGTATTACATAATAACCCTCATTTGCCAAAGGAATATTTAGTGTTGAATGAAAATAATCTTTCGCATCAACGTTTAAACTCTTATTTATTGGTGGCATTATTAAAACTGTAACAGGGTTTTCTTCATAAATTCCCTTGTAAGCCTTACTTCTAGACATCTTTGCCGGAGGCTTACATGCAACTATTGCACAAATAATAGATAAGATGAAAAAAGATAGTTTGTTCATTAGTTTAGTGTTTTTAAAATTCGCTCAATAAATACTTTCGACTCAGGATAAAGCTCAATTTCCTTTTTCAACATCGCTTTTCCTTCTTCAGTCTTTTTGGATTGTATTAATAAAAAGCCATAGTCTGCATAAATGCCAGGTGGCACAACACCCCTTAAGCCAGTCTGTTTTTCAATTATACTCTTATAGGACTCAATCATTGCTTGAGTAGATTTTTCATCTTTATTTTTTAAGTAATAGTAACTAACATCATCATAGTGTCCCCAAGAATATAAGCGTTTTTTTTGAGGAGCACAGGCAACGAAACAATAAAATGGAATTAGCAAATAGGCATACTTCTTCATGGCAATGTAATTTTCTTGGTTTCTTGTGTTGAAAGAAATATTTCCTGTTTATAAATTACTGTTCCAGAACTTTTAATTAAAAGCTTGTGAGGACCAGGTACAATGCTGTAAATATTATCTCTTGAAGGTTTAAAATGAACTTTGTTTACCCCCGCAATAAATGATGGTTTATTGTCAATAGAAACTTCTACCCCATTGGAGTAAATGCTTTGGTTGCTATATAAAACCAAAAATGACTGGTTATCTAAGCCAGAAGAATTACTTTTTACGCTCTTGCAGCTCGCAAAAAGTGTAACCCCAATTGCGAGGATAAAAATTAGTGTTTTCATTACTTTGTCTCTTTTATGAAGTAGTTATTTAAGTTTTGTTTGTCAATGCTTCCTTCCGTGAAGGTTACAATAGAAAATTCATTTTGGGAAGTTTCGCCTCCTAAGAAATCAATTTTCACCTTGCCAACGATCTTGCCTGGTAGTTCAATATCAAGACCTGTTTGTGGGTTTTTGATAGATTTTCCTTTTTGAACAACCTCATAAATGTCGCCAACCTGAACGCCTTCACTTTTACCGCCAGAAATAATAATACCATCATTATCGTAAGATAAAAAATAGGATTTCCAAGGTCTGTTTGTACAATTGTTAATAATGTTTTCTACAAGTTTAGAAATGGCAGAGGCTATTGCTTTGTCGCTCAAAGTAGCATCATAACCAGCATCCTGCCCCAAGCCCAACACTTTTCTGTCAGTAGTTTCTGCCTCTCCTTTCGCTTCTTCCGAATAAACCACTTGGCCTGTGTAAATATCTACCAAACGAATGTTTACACCAGCTTCAACAACTTGTTTTACACTTTTTGAAAAGACTTTTACTTCGCCTATATTTTTTCTGCCAAATTCGGTGATAGAACCTAGAATCAAATAGTCGGCACCAATCTTTTGAGAACCATCAATGCCAGCTAATTTTATTTCATCAACAAATTTGTCCTTATCACTACGCTCCAACAAAATAAACTTTTGTGATGATGCTAGTTTTGAAGATAAGATATCAAGTGCTTGTTTTGCCATTGGATCATTTTCTTTATTGTAGAAAATACCCTTACTGTAGGAGGTTTCATTTGAGAAACGAGCAATAGCAACCTTTCTTTTTAATGCTTTCTTTTCAGAAGTGTTTGGAAGAACTTGCGATTCGGTGTTTATCACTTTTTGTTGAGCGTTCCCTATTGTAGACATTGAGAATAAAGCCAGAAGTATTAAGGAGTATTTCATTTTTTATCTTTTTAAAACTATTTATTGCAGATGATTTGAAATGTAGATTATTTAAGATGTGGTTATAACACATTTTTCAATCATATTATTGGATGTTAGCATAAAATGGGATTATCAAATTGTTTGTTATTTAATAACGAATATTGCAAATATAATTGTATGAATACTACAAGAAAAAATAATTTATTGAACCAATAACAGCAAATTTGAAGGCAGCTCTATACTTTTACAGCCGTTGTTTTTTAATAAATAGATATGGTTATTGTTATTCAGTGTGCAGATAAGGTTGGTTTAGTAGCTACAATTGCTGGGTTATTGCAGGGGCAAAATTTGAATATTGTATCAATGCGCGAACATGTGGATGCCATTCAGAATCGCTTTTTTGCTCGTATAGAAATTAGTAAACCTGTTGATGCTAACACCTTGGAAAACCAACTGAAAGCAGCATTACCCGAAGATGCACAGGTCATCGTGAACCCTAACCCCGTTAAAAGAATTATTGTTCTGGCCACAAAAGAATACCATTGTTTGAGCGACATTTTAATTCGTAATCATTTTAATACACTTGGTGCAGAAGTGCTTTGTGTAATTGCCAACCATGCCACATTGCAAGATATTTGCCAACGTTTCGATATGCCTTTTCATTTAATTAGCCATGAAGGCATCACTAAAGAGGCTTTTGAAGCTGAATTGGATCAGCTCATGCAACAGTATCAGGTTGATTACATTGTATTAGCTAAGTTTATGCGGATACTCTCTCCTAGTTTAGTTGAAAAATATCCTTTAAAAATTATCAATATACATCACTCTTTCTTGCCAGCATTTATTGGGGCTAACCCTTACCGCCAAGCGTATGAAAGAGGCGTGAAACTAATTGGTGCCACGGCGCATTTTGTGACCAATCAGCTAGATGAAGGGCCGATTATTGCACAGCAAATTATTCCAGTAAACCATTCCTTTACCAGTAAAGACATGGTGAAGGCAGGCAAAGAAATTGAAACGTCTGTGCTAGCAAATGCCCTTCAATTGGTGTTTGATGATAAGGTTTTAGTTTATCAAAACAAGACGGTGGTGTTTGAATAGAGAAGTTGAAAGTAATAAGAAAAATTAAGCGCAATGGTAACTACTAAAAGGTATTTATACTCAAGAGAAATTAGTTCGCGAAATGTAAAAAGTTGAAAACCTTTACAATCAAGGCAATCATTAGTTTCATCCAGATCATTTAATCAATGGTATTAGCTATAACAATAACCCCAAAAGTCAATTGCATAGCCAAGCCAATCACTATACTCATCTTGGCTATGCAAAAGGATCAGCTAGCTATGCCAAACACTTCACAACCCAGTAGGCACACTTCCCAGTGTTATGCAAAGCACTCCGCTAGCTATGTGCCGCACCATCTGTTCTTATGAACAAGGCTTGAAAAGTCAACATAGTAGCTCCCAAAGTCATTAACAACACTTGCAAAGTCAATCACACCACCTTTGATGGTGATGCAGATAGCAAAGTCAGCTATGCAATTGGCTTAAAAACTCTAGCTCCACACATACCTATGCCATTCACCACACCTTTAAAGTCAATCGCATAACATGTCTTTGCTGTGCATCACAGTTTTCTATCTATGCGCCGCAGTTTTCCAGCTATTAGTCGCAGTTGTCCAGTTATCCAATTAGCTAGCCATGCTATGCAATTAACCATCAATTGCCACAATAACTAACAACTAACAACTAACCACTGAGGTCTCATGAAATAGGTTGACTCAAAGTTGGTTGATAACTTTTCAGAAAACGTATTTTTATGGAGGTAAAACTTCGAGAGGTGAGACATTTTAGTACCGAGTTTAAGAAAGAGAAAG
>CANFLL010000057.1 GCA_947447825.1 Chitinophagaceae bacterium
AAACAGTGGATAATATCCTCAAAAAAACAACTGAGGCAATCAGACCTAACAGAACCTTTCCCAGAAAACATAAACAGAAAAAACCTAAATCAATGAACTATAAAATAATGTGATGAAATCTCTTAACTTAACGACATTGATGCAGGTAAATCTATTTTTTAATAATAACTTTTGTTCCAATAGGTATTAATCTATACAGTTCAACCATGTATTCGTTTTTTGTACAAATACATCCATTCGTCCAATTTTGAAAGTGATCAATCACAAAATCCTGATTTGGCCATGTTCCATGTATGCCAATTTCTCCTCCAATTTTTGAATTAGTGGGAATAATTCCTTTAGCTTTTCTGTCATTAAATTTGGCAATATCCTCAGTTGTTGGATAGTCTAACCCTAGAAAATATACCCACTTAGCATGTGGCTTCTTTAAAATAACGTGGTATACCCCCTCTGGAGTACGTCTATCACCTTCAGTCATTTTGTCTTTTAAATCATCATTTCCAAAAACACATGGATATGTAGATAACCACTCTCCATTTGATTCATATACTCTTAGTTCGAATTGAGATTTTTCTATGATAATATATATTCCATTTAGGTCTAATGTTTTTTTAAAGGAAGTACACCCAATTACTATTAAAAGCATTGATAAATTGCATACAAATTTGCGCATAAATACAGTTTAGTCAATAGTTATTTGTTACATTAGATTATTAGGTATAACCATCTTGTTGAACACAATATTAGTATTAATTAATTGAATTAACTAAGAAGCCTAAAGAATTTATGGTGAATTAAATTTTAGACCTTAGACTTCGCATACAAATATCTAAATCTTATACTATAGAATGTATGATGGTAAAATGATTGAATCCAGATGCTGCTTCTCTTTTAACCGGGAATACGAGTCAACTATTAGAAGAAGCTTTCGGTTTTTGTAGAATTATTAGTAAAAATCATCAAAACCTTAATTTTAATTTTTCTTTTTGTATCTAGATGTCTATATTCGTTGCCTTGTTTTATTAACCCAATTTGTTAACGCCACTAAATTTCTATTTAACTATGGCAGTAAAAATTAGATTACAAAGACACGGTAGTAAAAAGAGGCCTTTCTACTTTATAGTAGTGGCCGATGCCCGTGCACCAAGAGATGGTAAATTCATCCAAAAGGTTGGTACCTACAATCCATTAACAGTACCTGCAACAATTCAGTTAGATCGTCAGAAAGCGTTGGAGTGGCTTCATAAAGGAGCACAACCAACAGATACTGTTCGAAGAATCCTTTCTTTTAAAGGTGTATTGTATTTGAAGCACTTATTGCGTGGGGTGAAACTAGGTTTGTTTGATGATGCAGCAGCAATGGTGAAGTTCCAAGATTGGCATCTTCAGCATGAAGCGGACATCAACCGCAGGGCAACTGCACACAAAAAAGCTCAGAAAGATCGTCGTAACCAACCTTTTGTACGCAAGGTAGAAGCTACTCCTGCTGTTGAAGCAGTCGTTGATGTGCCTGCAGCAGAAGGTGAAGAAGCATAATCTTTTTTAACCGGAGTCGAAGAAGCCTCAGATTACAATTAGTCTGGGGCTTTTTTAATTTTTTTATACACCTGTAGACTTATTTCAAAGATCAGTATGAGTATTTCAATTGAGCCTTAACTATAAAACGATATTGATGTAGTGATTTTACATTTACTTTATTATCAACAGAAATTGTTTGCTGAATAGGCATGGCTAGTATTTTTTATAGTCAACAAGTTCATTCATTCATTCTTACTTTCTATTAAATCATCTTCTTTAAAGAATATTACTGTTTTTAATTTGGTCTATTATTGCTATTATTAGTCAATTTGTTGTATTTTGCTCAAACAATTGTCATCCCTAATTTAAGGGATAATTAATTTTTACTAAAAACTTGACTTTTGTAAAAAACTTTTTAGTTATAAGACAATATTTTTAGTAAAAATGAGTTTATATATATAGTACATGTGAATTATTACGATTTTCGTTTTTGTTTATACACACCCCAAACACGCAATATGAAGAAATTATTTTATTTATTCGGTTTATTTATCGGCTTTTTTCTACAGTCAAATGCCCAGTCAGCAAAAACTGTTATCAATCTTTCTCAGAAAGATAAACAAAACAGTCAAGTGTTTCAGTCTCTTAAAGGGAAAGACAGATTGGAGTTATTTAAGCAATTACAAACACTAGTTCGAATTAAAGGAAGCGCAGCAGATGCTGTTACCGCTAGTAATAGAATTGGAGCTAAAACAACTACCCTTGCTGAAGTAGTTGCTCTTTTGGGTAAGCCAGATGCAATGATTCAACAATCATTAATTGAATATAATCTTAAACAAGGGTCTTCTACAAAAGCTGTTATAGGTTTAAACAAAGATGGCGAAGTGCAATTCTGTACCATAAAAAACTAAACAACTTTTTTTCAAACTACAAATTAACCCATCGTGAGAAGTATATATACCCCAACTAGTAAAAATAAGTATTCTGTTTTTACTTTAACTAACAAAATGCTGCTTCTGGCGGCTTTTGTTGTTTGTACAGCTAATTCTTTTGGACAAAGTAAGACTAATGATACTTTGTACACAAGACAAAGTACTAATTATGCTTCCATAAAATCTGGAAATGCCTTTGTAGATACGATAAACTTTGCTTGGTCAAGTTTAACCAAGACCCTTAGCAATGGAGTAGCTACCGTGACGCTTCCTCAATATTTGGTGCCAGATGTAATTAGCCCTTTTGCTAATTCTGTGGTCTATGATCCAAGCCAAGTAGCAGGAGTTACGTACAATAGTACTTCAAATATAGTTACTGTAAGTTTCATTAATCCATTACCTGCTGGTAGCACTGGTCAATTAACCATTAAGTTTCATTATTTAAATGGTGTAACGCCTAATGGCTATACCCCTGATATCACTGCTTCCATTAACGCAAGTAATTATGTTGATACCAATGGAATAGCAAGAGGTGCTAGCGTTAGCACTGTTTCTGTTACTGCTATTGCAGCGAATAATTATACTGTATCTAAGAGTGTGAAATCTGGGGGAGCTTACAATGATGAAACAATCTATTCTGTTAACATTAATTCTAATGATGGACCTGGTAGTCTTGATTTAAAGAATCCTGTTTTTGTAGATACATTACCTATCGAAGCTGTATTTGTTACTGCGACAGCATTCAGTGGTTCATATCCACCTGTTTATGATGCAGCAAAGAGGACAGTTACTTGGCATTGGGGAACGGATACAATTATTTCTGGATATAACTCATCCGCTTATTTAGCGGTAAATTATCCTAGCACTACACTCGGACAAACGGTTTGTAACCATGCTGGCATTAATGCAACTACTCCTGCTTTGCCAATTGGCACTTATACTCCAACAGGAAGTGCTGGTCAGGTTTGTACTAATCTAGAATCCCCTGTTTCTGCTGGTGCTTGTTCTGGAGGAGGTATCACAGCCTCAACAGCTTATTGGTTAGATCATCATGTATTGGCCGGAACCACATGTAACTGGTTTAGTAATGGCTGGTACAACTCTGGAAATGTTACTTTAGATCAAGTAGATTTAACTTATTCCATCGATAAAAGTGTAGATTTTACCAATATAAAAGTTAACCCTGTTTATGATGGGTTCGATTCAGCAGCTGCTGCCACAATCACCGTTTCTTATTCCACTAATCTAAACCCTTCGTTTACAACATTAGGTACTTATCAATCCTTGTCTATTGCAAGTGGCGTAACTCCTGTAAATCATAAACCATCTTTAGCTTCTGGTGAATATATTACGCAAGTTCATTTTAGTGTAGTTGGCAGCTTAACTATTGGAAGCAAACAAGACCTAAGCTATTGTGGTGATGTTCGTACAGCTACTCAAGGTGCAAAAGATGGAACTACAATAATAGAAGGTACTTACAATCCTGCAGATAAAATAGGGGATGATGGAACCGTGATTCATAACCTATCAGAAGGAACATACACCTTTGGTGGAAATGCCACTACTTACAAAGGATGTGCTGATAGTGCTGAAATAATTTTTGCACAACCTGCTTTCCACGATACTTACAAATCTGTTTTGAATTCAACTGATGCCTTAAAAGCAAGTGATACAGTAAACTATCAATTGCATACCTATTTGGGTGGTAATGATAATGCGACTACTGTTGTATTTAAAGACACCTTGAATGCTAAGCTTGATTATGTAGTTGGTTCATCAACTTTTACAGCAGTAAAAGGTTCTCCTGTAACTATTACACCAGATACTAGCAGAGCGGCAGATGGTAGATTAATTCTTACTTATAATCTAGGAACACTTACGCCAATCAAAGATTACTACATTGATTTCAGTGCCATTATTCACCCAGGTACTTTACCTCAATCTATCTGGAATAAATTTACTTTAACTAGTAATAACGCGTTGTTTACTACTACCTCAGATTCTGTAGAAGTAACTGTTCTTAGTGCAGTTGCTTTGAGGGCTTATAAAGGTCAAAGTGGTTGCGACCCTAATAACTATGTGTACTATCCTACTAATGCCGTTGCACAAGAAGGTGGCCCAGTGAACTATAAGATTACCGTTAAAAACTTAGGTAATGTAGTAACTAATAACCTTGTTTTAGTTGATGTATTCCCTTTTAAGAATGACTATCGCACCTCTCAATGGTATGCAAACTTGGCAGGTGCAGTAACCATTAATGATGCTCATTCAACTGTTTACTATACTACTGTAACTAACCCTTGTTACACTGATTTTACACCATCTACTAAACCTGGTGGTTGCAACACCCCATCATGGTCAACAACTCCTCCAGTAGATATTACCACAGCTACTGCAATTAAAATTAAAAGAGATGCAAATTTACCTGTATTAGATAGCATCGTTCTTACGTGGCCAATGCGCGCACCAGTAGGTGTTCCGCAAGGATTGTTGATGAATAACTCTATAGAATTCCAAGTGAGTCGTGCAGATAATGGTAGTCAATTGCTTCCTGCTGTGCCAAACATGGTAGGCATGTACACAAACTGCGTAAACAGTCTTGGTTCTATAGGTAATTATGCATGGATTGATACTAACAAAAATGGATTACAAGATGAACCAACAAGCTTTGGTTTGAATGGCGTGAAGATTCATTTATATTCTGCTGGTGCTGATGGTGTTATTGGCGGCGGCGATGATGTGCTATTAGATTCATCTATCACTGCTAATGACTGGATTGGAAACCCTGGTTATTACAAGTTTGTAGACTTGCCTTCTGGTAAATACTATTTACAATTCCCTAAAGATTATAGTAAATATAAATTAACACCTGTTACTATTGCTACAGATAAAACAGATGGTAACAATGATGTTGATTCAACTACAGGATATAGCGAAGTGGTTACCATTAATGCAAGTGGAACTGGTCAAGATCGTGACAATACTACTATTGATGCTGGCTTTTATCCAGTAGGTTCTATAGGTAATTATGTTTGGACTGATGCTAACCAAGATGGATTGCAAAACGAAGGAAATGCAAGTGGAATCAACGGTATTAAGGTTTATCTGTATGCTTACAATAATGCCGGTGCTTATGTTGTCGTAGATTCTACTGTTACTGCAAATGATGCTAGTGGTCATCCGGGTTACTACAACTTTGTCATCATTCAAAATAACAATTATAAAGTATTGTTCCCAACTACCATTGGTAGCAAAGTGCTAACTAGCCAAACAATTACTGCAAAAACGGATAACAACAGCGATGCTGATACCATTACTGGCTTTAGCCCAGTAATCACGATGAACTTATTAAGCTCTGGCAAAAACATAAACAACCCAACAATAGATGCAGGTTACCACGTATTGGGTAGCCTAGGAAATTATGTGTGGTATGATGTAAATGATAATGGATTGCAAGATGAAACTGCAGACAGCGGTATCAATGGCGTGAAAGTTTATCTATATAAAGAATTAGTTGCAGGAACATTCACTAAAGTAGATAGCACTATCACAGCAAATGATGTCAATAGCCACCCTGGTTATTATAACTTCCCTAACTTATATGATGGTAACTATAAGGTGTTGTTCCCTAAAACGATTGGCAACTACCCTATTAGTGATGTAACAACATCAACAGCTAAAACAGATGGCAACAACGATGTAAATCAATCAACAGGTTTTAGTGCTGTGGCAACTATAACGAGTGGTAATGGTGGTTTAGATAAAGACAACCCAACCATTGATGCTGGATATAAAACAAACATTGGTAGCATTGGCAACTATGTTTGGTACGATGATAACAATGATGGCTTACAAAATGAGCCAGTAAGCAATGGTGTTAATGGTGTTACAGTTGTTTTATATAAAGAAACTACACCTGGCAATTACACCAAGTTTGCCACAACAACTACAACAAATGACGATGCTGGTAATCCGGGTTATTACAACTTTGGTGGTTTATATCGTGCTAACTATAAAGTATTGTTCCCAACTAAATTAGGTAATTATCCTCTTAGTGATGTAACCAATGCGGCTACTCAGATAGATGGTAACAACGATGCTGATAAGGCAACTGGTTATAGTGGCAACATTAACATAAACACATCTAGCATAACAGCTTTAGATGTAAATAACCCAACCATTGATGCTGGCTACAGAAGAAATATTGGAAGCCTTGGTAACTATGTTTGGTATGATGGCAATATTGATGGCTTACAAAATGAAGCTGCTTCAAGTGGTATCAATGGTGTTTCGGTTGATTTATATAAAGAAATTACTCCGGGTAACTATACCTTGTTTGCTTCAACAACAACCGCAAACAATGTTGCTGGTAATCCTGGTTACTACAACTTCCCTGATTTGTTGAGTGGTAATTACAAAGTTTCTTTCCCTATTAAAGTAAATGGAACACCATTATCTGTTACAACAGCAACACCTCAAGCTGATGGTAACAGTGATGCAGATGTAACAACTGGTTATAGCCCGGTTACTACTATTATTACTTCTAGCAGCAATCCATTAGATGTAAATAATCCTACTATCGATGCAGGCTACAAACCATTGGGTAGTATAGGTAACTATGTTTGGTATGACAGAAATGGTGATGGTTTGCAAAACGATGCAGATAGCGAAGGTATCAATGGCATCAAGGTTTACTTATACAAGGATAATGGATCTGGTACATTCATAGTGTTTGATAGCACAATTACTGCTACTGATACATTGGGTAAAACGGGGCATTACAGTTTCCAATATTTACAAGGAGGAAACTATAAAGTATTATTCCCTACTGCAATGGGCAACTATCCATTAACTACCAGAAATGCAGCCATGCAAATAGATGCTAATAGTGATGCAGATAAAACAAATGGCTTTAGTGAAGTTGTTACGATTAACCCAATATTAGGTGGTTTGGATAGAGATAATCCAACCATTGATGCTGGTTACAAGACCAACATAGGTAGCATAGGAAACTATGTTTGGAATGATACCAATGGTGATGGCATTAACAATGAATCCACTACTAATGGTTTAAATAATGTTCCAGTTGATTTATATAATGAAACAACTCCTGGTGTATTCACTAAAGTAAGTAGCACCTTAACAGGTATTAAAGGAACTAATCCTGGATACTACTTGTTCGATAACTTAAACAGTGGTAACTATCAAGTACATTTCCCAACAACTTGGTATGCTGGTAATATTACTTTGCAAACTCCTGCTATTAAAACAGATAACAACAGCGATGCAGATGCAACAACAGGCATCACACCAACTGTGGTTATTAATACAGAAAGCACAACAGATGCGTTGGATATTAATAACCCTACCATCGATGCTGGATACACTAACATGTCTCCTGTTGTATGTAATATGAGTGCAAGCATTGGTGTAAATCAACTTACACAATGTGTAACTGGAAACAGTTACGTATTTACGGGTAACTTCTCAGGTGGCACAGGCCCTTACACTTACTTATGGGATTTTAATGATGGCACTTACGGATACACCAAAGATGCCACCCATTCTTACTCAACCGCTGGCGACCATGATGTTACCTTCATTGTGAAAGACAACAGAGGTTGCGAGGCACATGCTTCTACCGTTCAAATTAAGGTAGGTGCTAAACCAGTTGCTTCGTTCAATGCAAGTGCAAATACGGGTACAGGCAATGGTTACACCTTCTCTAGCACAAGCAGTGCAGGTACAGGTGATTTAACTTACAACTGGGATTTGGGTAATGGAACAACGTCTACCTTATCAAACCCTGGCCCTATCTATTACACAGCAGGTGTATATAAAGTAACACTAATAGTAACAAATGCGGGCGGATGTAGCGATACTACTTCTAAAACCATTACTATTCCTCCAGCACCTGTTTGTCCAACGGCTTCATTTACTACTGCCACTACTACGGTTGCAAACACACCTTGTTTGTCTGACAATAGCATCAGCTTTACCAACACAAGCGTAGGCGCAACTTCATACAAATGGTACACCGACGACAGCTTAGTGTCTGTAACTAGCACTACTGCCGACACAACCTTTACTGCTGCTAATACTTACCAAGTTAAATTGGTGGTATCTAATGGTACTTGTAGCGATAGCAGCACACAATTAATCTATGTTTATTCTTGTGGTGTTAGTTCTGGTGGAACAGGTGGTTTGGAAAGTAAGAGTCTTGGTGCTGCAATCGGTACAAGAAACTTTAATCTATATAAAGAAGGTAAAAACGGTGCTGTTCAGTACAATGTTTCCGAACTGATTGCTACACCTAAAAAAGGTTCTTATGGCACAATGGGTGTTAGTGGAAGTGCCAACTCTTTGGCTACAATCATGCCTTATCAAGTAAGTACTTCTTACACACAATATGATAAGTCGGCGGCAGTAACAGACTTAGAATCTATTACAAATGCAATTGATATTAGAACTGTAGATTTCACATTGAATAATGCAACTAAAGCTGTTGCCTTTGCTACTAAAACTGTTGGTGCTGTTTACAGCCACACTAAACCAATTTGTGACAGGTTGAAAGGCGCTCAATTATTAAACGTTGAAAATGTGCAGATACAAAACATTCCTTTTGTGCGCTACACGATACTTCAACCTAATGGCGAAACTGAATACGCTATTAGCTTCTCTGCTGGTCAGAAAGCAGGAAGAAGTAGTTATTCTATTCAAAGCAAATGGTTGATGGCCGATTACGCATCCGAAGACACAATGGTTAACTATCAATTGTGGGCTGCTTCGCCAGTAGATGTTACAACAATGGTGAAAGAAATATTAAGTAGATTGAATGCTAACAAATCGGTAGTTGATTTAAATAGTGCCAATGATATGCCTAAGGCGTATGTGTCTGCGGCTAACAGAAAGGGTACTAATCTTTACTTAACTGTTAACAATAAAACTTCTGCTACTACTGGCTATTTCCAATTGAAACAAAGGAATACTGAGAATAATACAATAGGTACCAATGTGGTTGTTCCGTTCACTATCAATGCAAACGCTAAAACTACAGTGAGCATCCCTGTTGCTGACACTTACGATGCCGACATCACAATGGTGTTGAACAATAGCACTGCGGACATGCTTTATATGGCTGATGGAATCTGGGGAACAAGTGCAGATAACAGCACATCGGTAGCTCAGTTTAATGTAGCAAATAATAGCACTAGGGTTATCGGTGCAGATGAATATGCCTTGTTAAGGGATGTTAAAGTGAATGTTACTACGCCTAGTTATGTATCTATATACAAATACCTAAGAGGTGGTGCAAGTGCTGTAAACCTTACTGGATATAAATCTTTCAAGTTTACTGCTTCTACTAATACAGAAGGATTGAACATGAAGATTACAATCACCAAAGAAAGTGTTAGTAATTGGAAGAGTCAATACACTTACTACATTACTGGATTGCAAGACGGACAAACGTATCAAATAGGTACTAGCGACTTTAAATCATCCGACAATACTTTACCTACTACAATTGATTTGTCAGACGTTACTTCTGTGGTGTACAACATCGAGAACCCTACTGGGCAAAGCATCAACTTCAATGCAGGCATAGCTAGTGCAGCATTTAGTAAGGTAGATATTGCTTACGAAAGAACATTGCAAGCCAAGACGGTAGGCATCAGTCCTAACCCTAACAATGGTGCGTTCAACGTTAGCTTTGCTAGTCCTTCTGTTACACAGTTGCAGTTAACCGTTATTGATAATACAGGTAGATTAATCATTTCAACACCTGTAAATACAACTGTTGGTCAGAACAAAGCATCCATCAATTTAAGTCAAGGATTGAAGAAAGGTGTTTACTATGTTTCTTTAAGAGGATCAGGCGTTAATTATAACACGCAAAAGGTAATAATAGAAGGCAAATAATATTTTAAGTTTTATATTTTAAGTGTTAGGTTTAAATAGCCATCGCAACTACTGCGATGGCTATTTGCTTTCATGGATTGCAGTTTATAAAAGTTGTACTATTGACTTGGCTATGATGGAAATAAATAGTTTTAGAGAATGAAAAAGACATTATTGAAAATGTTACTCCTACTTATAAGCCCAAACAAGCAATAATTTTAGTCCCTAATACTTTTCTAATTCCCCCCAATGCTAAATGTTTATTTGGCAAGCTAACTTACTTTGCCGAATACTAACGTAAAATGACAGGCTGTACGGTAATGTTTTCCAAGAATACCTACAAACAAAAATGGCTGCCACGATTATCGTAACAGCCATTTTTTCTTTTTCTTTTTTATAATACTTAGTTACTACAAATTACTTCTAATGGTGTACCTACAAAGCCTACAGTGTCAGCACCATAAGTCAATACATAATAAACAAAGTATGTTACGCCAGGGGTGAGGTTACTAAACTTTTTACGCTTAAAGGAGGTAGTGCTAGTGAAGATATTTGTGGTGCATCCTGCCGGTATCTTTAATTGTCCTGTTCTACTAAGCGTAACGCCTGCAGGCATTACACCTCCTTCGGAGATGATGGCAAAAT
Source organism: Chitinophagaceae bacterium (assembly GCA_947447825.1). Classification (GTDB taxonomy): domain Bacteria; phylum Bacteroidota; class Bacteroidia; order Chitinophagales; family Chitinophagaceae; genus Parasediminibacterium. The sequence continues at coordinate 10,995 of CANFLL010000057.1, forward strand.
AGCCAACCTTTGGACCAAAAGTGGTACAATCAACTATAAACTGTCCTTTCATTCCTTTTTTAGAAATCATTCCCTCTACTAATGCGCCATCCAATATCAAACTAATATAATCCTTTTTTTCTGTAGTTGGCAATGGTGTCAATGCCAAAACAATAACATCACCCTTGGCAATCTTATCAATATAAGGGGCATACATTACCAAAGCGTTAATTAAGGAGTTTGTTGCTGCGATGTAAGGAGGTCTTGCTAATTTTCCGCCCGAACTAGCAAGCGATTGGGTTGACATAAAGGTGGCTAGTAATGCCTCTAATTGGGCTTCGGTAAACGGTTGAGGGTCTGTAAATATTTCGCCTCTCATGGCTGCTATTAAATCTGATGCCATTTTAGCCAAAGATTTCAGAGGTATTGTTCTTATTTTTGTTACACTAATTGTTATCATTATCATTATTTAAAAGACTAAAATAAAGTTTGTTAATCGGGAGTTCATAAACTACAAATAGTTACGCTTACAATCAGTAACAACTTGGCAAGTAACTATAGAAATGTTCCTTGTCATTTAGTTGCGAGTACTAACGTCATAGTTGTTGTTCCTTGTCACTTAGTTGCGATTACCAACATCATAGTTGTCGTTCCTTGTCACTTAGTTGCGAGTACCAACGTCATAGTTGTTGTTCCTTGTCACTTAGTTGCGAGTACCAACGTCATAGTTGTTGTTCCTTGTCACTTAGTTGTGAGTACCAACGTCATAGTTGTCGTTCCTTATCACTTAGTTGCGAGTACCAACGTCATAGTTGTCGTTCCTTGTCACTTAGTTGTGAGTACCAACGTCATAGTTGTCGTTCCTTGTCACTTAGTTATGAGTACCAACGTCATAGTTGTCGTTCCTTGTCGCTATCGATGTTTTTGTAACTACCATAAAGACTAAACTGGAGGATGAAACGATGATTGAACCGGATACATCGTGCCTGAGTAGAGAGAGATTATGTGCGAGTAGATTTCTGCTTGGTGAATGAGTGTTTGGTTGTGAAACAATGCCTGAAAACATGCTGAGGTAGATGAAATCTTATAAAGCATTGTACTTATTTTTTTATTCGAGTGTAACCTACGACAAATTAAATCAACAAGAACAAAATAATTTTATCAAAATATCGTTTCAGACGTAAGAAAGTTATGCACATATTGGTATTTGGAGCATATTGAGAGAGAATTAGAAAGAAAAGAGGCATTTATACTGAAATAGGGGGATGCTAGAAAAATTTTTTCATCATTATAACAAATAGGAAATTCAAAATATTAGTTATTATTGTAACTATTATTTATTTAATTAAATCAATTACTTATGAAAAAACTGCCACTATTATTATTCATTATTACAACAATAACTAGTGTGAATATCTCGGCACAGGTTAATGTTAAATCTAAAACCGACAAATTAAAATATGGGATAAAGGTGGGTGTTAATTTCGCTAATGTGGAAGAATCTCCCACGCCTACAATTAACATAAAGCAATCAATAGGCATAACAGGAGGGGCTTTTGTAACGATACCCATTGATAGTAATTTCTCTATTCAACCAGAGATACTCTATTCTCAAATGGGTGCAACTATTTCTAATGGTTCCATTTATAATAGAGAGGCAAAGTTGGTTTTATCCTATATAGATGTGCCAATTTTAGCTAAATATGATTTTACAAAGTCATTTGGCATCTATGGAGGACCACAGATTGGTTTTCTGAATTCGGCTGTATTTAAATCACCTGATTCGATGACCGACTATCCAAACACTGATTTCTCTAAAAATGTAAAGAAACTTGATTTAAGGGCAATTGTAGGTGCAGATCTTCACTTTTCGGAGGTTATGTATTTATCAGGACGATTTCAACTAGGGTTAGTGAATGTTTCTAGCAGCACAAATGGTGTTACAGATAAGAATAATGCAATTACACTCACACTCAACATTATGCTATCGTATTAAACCTTCTCATTGAATTCCCTTAAATAGGTGCATTTTTGGAGGGAATTGCCTAGTATTTTTTTAAATAACTTTCTTAAGATTGTTTGTAAGTATACAGTCACAATAGTGACGAATGTATGGAACACACAAGTATATTTATAAAGAGTATCGTAATGGACAAAGATTTTTTAAGTAATTATAATGATAAAAAAACAAAGACTTTTATTAAAGTATAAAAGGAGAAGAAAACCCGAACCATTTACACAAAAGGAATATTTGTAGAAATAGAAAGGATATGTCAACGGAAGAATTGAATAGAACATTTGATATAATAGCCATTACGCAATCGGAGATTTTTGTGCTGCAAAAACGGAATGAGGAACAAATGGCAAAACATGAAGCACAATCGGCAAAGTATGAAGCACAATGAACTAGCATCGGTATTCAATAAGGTGGAATGAACGACAATATTGGGATGACAACAGAGGATTACTTTTATAATTCTTTATTTAATAACCCAACGCTTGGAGGTATCAAATTTGATATAATACGCAAGAACATTCACACCCGTACCAAATGATTGGAAGATGATTATGATATTGTGCTGTACAATGGTGACAGTATTGGACTCATAGAGTGCAAATACAAGGCTCACGAAAATGATTTGAGGAGAATGATAGATAAAAAGCCTGTCAACTTTAGAATACTATTTCCCGATTTTGAAGACTATAAGATATACCTAGGATTAGCAAGCTTTTCATTTTATCCTGAACTGGAAGAATTGGCAAAATAAAATGGCGTAGCTATCCTAAAACAGAAAGGCGATGTGGTGGAAGTGTTAGCAGATAACCTAAAAGTTTATTAAGAAGATGTGTTTATAGGTGCATTCAATCTGTCACATTTTAACAGATTAATATTTAGCACTACATATATTATAGAACGAAAAAGATCTATGCAATAGTGTATGTAGTAACTAACACTAAATAAAAAGAATGGGAACAACTATTGCTTCATTTGATATTCTCATTGCAGCACACGTATTAAAATTTGTCTTTTTAGCTGTCCCCATTGTTTTGTTAGCATTTTATTTTAGTAATTCAAATCCTTATAATGTTTAGCTACAACCTGTAATTTGAACAGTATGAGTTAACTACTAAACAAGTTAAAACCTTTTTTTGAAGTTACGGCTAGGACTGCTGCTACTTCCATTTCGATTACTATTAGAAGAAGAACCACTTCTATTGTTAGAAGAACCTCCACCTTTTCCGCTATTATTGCCATCACGTGACCCACGTGCTTCTGAACGTCCACCATTATTATTGCGTCCTGACCCATTGTTTTTTGAATCATTGCTTCTGCCACCGTTACCAAAGTTTTTACGGCTACTAATAGTAGGAGGAACACCTCCTAAACTTGTATTAGGGCTTGAACTACGATTAAAATCATCACGTTCAAAGACAACTTGTTTATTATGGCGAATGTTTGGCGTACTACTGAATTCTAACTGTCCTTTTGTTAGTTGATTTAACTCATTTCTAATGGTGTCATCATGAACAAGTTCATTGTGCCAGCTACTATAGGTAAGTTTCATGTAGTAGGCAATAGAATTTGCAAATTCAAGTTTGCGTTCCTGATTTGGTTCATCTAAAGCTTTGTCCATCACTAATTCCAAATTCTTTCCAAGGTGAGCATATTTAGGATAGCGCCTTGGATATTTCATTGGATCAGTTTTCTGTTTGTATGTCTCCTTTTGAGGAATGGGATATGGACTATCTACATCCAATTTAAAATCGCTCATTGCAAATAGATGATCCCAAAGCATGTGTCTAAAATCTTCCACATTCTTAAGATGCGGATTTAAAACGCCCATCATTTCAATGACAACTTTGGCTTGTTGATTTCTTTTATCGCGATCTTCAAGACTTAATAAATAATCGACCATTTTTTGAATGTGTCTGCCATATTCTTTGAGTCCAAGATGTTTTCTGTGTGTATTATATTGTAGTAAACTCATAAAAAAAGTATTTACAAATGTAAGTGTTGTGATTTATCAAAAATAAGTGTTTATACTTCAATCTTATTTAGTTAAAAAAAAATTATCTCAACGTAAAGAGGGATGTCTACACTTATATGAAGAAAATTATAATCCTTTAGTAATTATATATTCAGCAAAACAGGCCTTAGATATTACTCCTAAGGCCTGTTTATACTTTAAACTATAGTTAAGCTATTAATAGTGATGGTGATGTTGCTTTGAAGAGAATGTTTCAAAATCTATACTTTCTTCTGTTGCAGAAACTTTGTCTTCTATGTAAGTAAAAATCTTGTCTGCGAATATTCTTCCATAATTTTCATCAATAAACTTCTTGTCTTTAATCATTCTTTCGGCAAAATCATCAAGAAAACTTTCACCACCAAACATTTCTAATTGACCACCTAATTGTTGAAAAACTTGTGTTTTAGCTAAATTCTTAAAGTCTTCGGGAAAAACCTTAATATTTCCTTCGTTTTGAAGGTATGATGAAATTAAAGACCACTTAAACTGACTCTCGAAAGATGGATAAACCTCTTCAGCTTCTGCCTTTGTTCTGCGCTTTTCGTCTCCTATTTCAAGCATTTTAATTAGGAAATCTTTTGGCAAATCAATCTTTGTTTCATCTATCAGAAAATGATATATCTGATCATGCATTTGTCTGCGAGATTGTTCTGCAAAATAAACGCTAATCTCTTCCTTTACCGCATCACGAAAATCTGCTTCTGTAGTAATTTCTTTAAAAGGAAACATTTTCTTAAAAAACTCTTCATTCAATTCGGCTTTAACTTGAAGACCGATATTGTTGATAGTAATTTTAAAATTCTTATTTAAAATTTCTGCTTCGTCATTATTTAAACCTAAGGTATCTAATATGTTCTTTCTTTCAGTGTCATCAAAAGCAACTTCAATTGTGGACAAAACGTGATCTTCTTTCTTTAATCCAAACAAAGTCTTTCTGAATTCAGCTTCAAATTGTTTTATATGAATATTAATAGGTTTATTAATTCCACCCTCAATTATAGAACCCTCTGCATCAACCTCTTCAAAAGTTACATTAAGTGTATCATCATCAGAAGAAACCGTTTCTGGTTCAGTCATTGTTCCTCCTTGAAATTGCATTGTTTGAATTTGCTCATCAATCATTTTATCAGAAACCTCAATTACATAACGTGTAACCTTTATGTTTTCTGGATTGATACTTACCGTTGGTCTAATACCTATTTCAAAAACAAAATCATATTCTTTTAGGTTCTTAATATCAATGTTGGTAAAAGTATTAGAAACCGGTATAGGTTGAGAGATAGTTACAATTTGTTCTTTTTCTAAGTAAGCAACTATTTCTTTTTCAGTAGTTTTAATTACCTCATCGCCAATAATTTTTTCACCATACATTTTGTTAACAACTTCTGGTGGTACTTTTCCCTTCCTAAAACCTGGAATATTTGCAGACTCTGCTGCTTTCGCTAAACTTTTTTTGTAAGCTTTGCCATAATCTTCTGGGGTAACTGTGATGGTAATTTTGTCGTGTAAAAGTCCAATGTTTTCTCTGGTAACTGTCGCCATAATTTTTTAAATTAACTCGAAAGAGTAGTTGTATTAAATAATAAAAAAAGCCCCTCAGGTAGTGCTGGGGGGCTTTTGAAGTGGTGCGGATGATAGGGGTCGAACCTACATGCCTCACGGCGCTAGATCCTAAGTCTAGTGCGTCTGCCAATTTCGCCACATCCGCAATAAGGGCTGCAAATGTATAGGATAAAGTTTAATTATTCAATCTTTTTTAAAAATTATCTTACAGTAATCAAAAATGGGTAAGATATTTTTTTTCTATTAATCAAAAAAGCTATCTGTTGTAATCACTAATTAAATGCAAGGATCCATCCTACAGTATCTTTTATAGATAGCTTCGTAATGGGGTATTATATTACTAATGTCAAAACTTAAAGCATGATTGTATGCTGCTTCTTTCATTTTAGCAAGTCCTGTTTCATTTTTAAGAATAGTAATAGCAAATTCTGCCATTGCAGCCACATCGCCAACATTTACCATGAAGCCCGTTTTTCCTTGAATAACAATCTCTGGTAGTCCACCTGCATTCGTGCTAATTACCACATTTTTTGCTGCCATAGCTTCTAAGGCTGCTAAACCAAAACTTTCATATTCGCTTGGCAATAAAAACAAATCACTTACTACTAAAATTTCTTCTATTTGTTCTTGTTTTCCTAAAAAGCGGATGTCATCCATCACGCCAAGTTCTCTTGAAAGCTCTTCACTGGCAAATCTTTCTGGGCCATCCCCCACCATTAATAATTTTGCTGGTAGATATTTTCTCACTTCACTAAATACCTTTATTACATCATTTACACGTTTAACAGCTCTAAAATTACTTGCATGTACTAATATCTTTTCTCCATTTGGAGCAATAACTTGTTTGAAAGCTTCAATTGGTTTTTTACTAAATCTGCTTACATCAACAAAATTTGTAATTACTTCTATTGGTTTAATTATAGGAAAGTTTTTAAAAGTTTCTTCTTTCAAGTTTTCAGAAACAGCAGTAATTGCATCACTTTCATTTATGGAAAAGGTTACAACAGGTTCGTAAGTTTTATCTTTTCCAACCAAGGTTATATCAGTTCCATGAAGTGTGGTAATTACAGGAATAATTCTACCAGTTTTCTGTTTAACAATTTGCTTGGCCATGTAAGCAGCCGAAGCATGTGGAATGGCATAATGAACATGTAACAAATCGAGATCATGATTAATAATTACATCAACCATGGTGCTAGCCAAAGCAATCTCGTAAGGAGGATAATCGAACAATGGATAGGTTGGAACTCTTACCTCATGATAATAGATGTTAGTGTTAAAAACATTCAATCGAACAGGCTGTTGGTAAGTAATAAAATGAACCGAATGTCCTTTGTCTGCCAATGCTTTACCAAGCTCTGTTGCCAAAACGCCACTTCCTCCAAACGTTGGATAGCAAACAATTCCAATACGCATAACATTCTATTTTATAAATGAAAATAACTTGTGAGGTAAAATATTGTTCATCGAATTCTTACAATCCCTTGTTCTGCAAAACTTCAACAAATCTGAAAGCCTCACACTCTCCCAAATCTTTTTTATATAAGAATGAGTAAATCGTAATTTTTAATACTTTCTATAACTCTTCGGCAAACCATATTTGGGACTTCTAACCTTATTTGTATATTTTTTTGGGGTAACCTTGTTTTCAAATTTAGCAATATCCCATTTCAATGAAAAGATGTGTGTATATAATGGATTGGATTGATTGGCTAAACTAGTAAACGCATAATCTATGGCAATTGCACCAACCCTAAAGCCAGCTCCTAAACTTGGTTGATAAATCCAAACTTTTTTTTGATTGTTTAAATCGCCATCACTTAATGCACGTTGAAAATTTGAAATGCCAGCTCTTAAAAATACTGTTTTATTATAGTTCAACTCTGCCCCAATGTTTGGATCAACATTTAAAAGATTAGAGCTAACTAATGTATTAGATCTGCCATCGAAAGTGAGGTGCATATTTGCTTCGGCTAAAAGATCAAGTTTATTATTTAGTTTAAAATTATATCCTCCAGCAACAACAAGGTTAGGGGCAGTCATTTCGCTGTTTTTGGTTGGGATGTCATTATTTGTAAGATATAAAATTTGTTTTTCTTGATCTGTGAAAGTGAAATTCCAAGCGGTAAAAGTTGTAGTTACATCTTTTAAAACAGCAGCTAACCGAAGATTGCCTTTTGTTAATTGCGCACCACCATCAAATCCAAAACCCCAAGCATGTGCAAATGTTCCTACGTTTCTGTAAATGATTTTTGCTGTTCCACCAATACTCAAATTATAGCCATGAAAAGGTTTTGCTTTTTGTGCATAACTTAATAGGAGTGCATTATCTGCGGATGAAAAGGTAGTTACATTGTTGTAATTGATGCTACCATCTGGTTGAACTAGGTAGAGGGTATTGGGTATGTCATCAACACCAAACCGTAAAAATGAAATGCCAAAAGTTTTGTTGCCATCCTTAGAAGGTAATGCTACAGCACCAAAATCATATTGTCCAATACCTGAAAAGTAAGAAGCGTGCATTAAACTGAGCTGTGTATTATCTTTCACAGCCGTTAGCCCAGCCGGATTCCAGTAGCCCGAAGTGGCATCATTAACACTCGCAATCTGGGCACCACCCATTCCGAGCCCTCTTGAACCGGCACCAATATTTAAAAATTCATTTGCATATTTCACAAATTGTGCGGTAACGGCTGTTGAAACCAGTAACGCTAACACGAATACAAAAAATATTTTTATCAGTTTCATTATTGCTATATAATGTTACGAAAGTAGCTGAAAGAGTGGAAATATGTATTCTCTGTAAAGTATCAACTTGTTAATTTTCCAATTCAGGAAGATTATAACATCATTGAATGAATGATTTGGATGAAGGGAAAAATTACAAAATTTGGGTTTAAAAGTTTTCAATATTCCACAATTACTAAATCAATTTCTATTAATAATATCTATATATAGGTAAACTGACAATTGACTACGTTTATTCGATTTTATTCTATTTATAAAAAAGAACACCTCGATTGTTTGAACTTTTTCTTTTAGGAGACAGTCTTTTTACTGTAGAGTATTGCCATTTTCCTTATCAGTAAAATGAATTTAAGGTAGAGTAAAATGTTTTTACTGGTAAGTAAAAAGACTTTACTGTAGAGGAAAATCATTTTACTGTAGAGGAAAACCATTTTACTGTACAGTAAAATCATTTTCCTTTACAGTAATGGAACAATACTTACCAGGAAAATTGGTGTCATTTATCCTAAAATATTAATAGAACCCATACTGCCATTGACATTTATGTTTACGATACCACTAATTTATTGCTTGGCAAGAAAAGCATAATCTATTTGTAAGGATTTAGCAGTTAAGTCTCAGTGTATTACCTGTTGCAAAATTGTCGGTTTATGGTTGAGGGTGTTTCTGTTTGGGTAGTAATTTTTCTTTGTAGGAAATAAAATATTACATCAATTCATTCGTCTTTTCAATCAACATGCTAATTGTCTTTTCCATAAATGATAAAAAATAAATTAACGGAAACTTTGGCAACAAAAAAAGTTTCCTTAGTTTCGCCGCAGATTTAACAACCATGGAAATAGGAGAAAGGATTATACACAAGGCACACGAACTGTTTATGAGATATGGCATTCGAAGTGTAAGCATGGATGAAATAGCGAGCCAACTAGGCATTTCTAAGAAGACTATTTATAATTCATTCAAGGATAAAGACGCAATTGTTGATGGTGTATTGGACATTAAAATGAACAAAATGAAATGCGACTGTTCATCAATGCAAAAAAATTCTTTGAATGCGGTGCATGAATCCTTTTTGGGATTGGACATAATGGAAGAAGTATTTGCGGGGTTTAATCCTTCTTTTTTATTTGATTTAGAAAAATATCATCCCAAACAGTTTAAAAAGTTTACTGATCACCATAATTCCTATTTGTATGATACAATAAAGCAGAACCTGGAAAAAGGAATTGCAGAAGGTAATTACAGACAAGAAATGGAGGTGGACATCATTACAAAGTATAGAATAGGAAGTATGTTTCTAATATTTAACATGAACTATTTTCCTCATGGAAGTTATCCACTAGCAAAATTAGGTGTAGAGATAACGGATAACTTTTTGCACGGATTGGTTACAGAGCAAGGTAGAGAATTGATTAATAAATATAAATTAGAAAGAAAAAAACAACTATTATGATGAAACACACACACGTAAAAACAGCGTTGTTGTATGTTGTTTTGTTGGTAGCATCTGGAGCTTATGCACAAATGCCCACATTGAACACACACAATTTCACGTTGCAGCAAACAGTAGAGTATGCAAAAAAGAATAATACACAGGTTAAAAATGCGCTACTGAATCTTCAAATCCAAAACCAAATAAACAGGGGTATAACCGCAGCGGCATATCCTCAATTGAGTGGTAGCATTGCAAACAATTACTATCCAAATGTGCAAGTTTCTGTGTTTCCAAACTTTATTGCAATGGGAACTTACGGTGTATTAACACATGAAGGAGTGAAAGATGCAAATGGAAACGCAATTCAAGCACCATCAGATTATGGCACCATTGCTGCTTCGTTTGGTACAACTTACAATGCGAGTGCAGGCTTATCTCTTTCGCAGATTTTGTTTGATGGACAAGTTTTTGTGGGGCTTCAAGCTAGAAAGACTTCACTTGACTTTCAATCAAAAAACTTAGAAGTAACAGAAGAAGTTATAAAAGCCAACGTTGAGAAAGTGTATTATCAATTGGTGGTTAGCAAAACACAAGTAAAGCTGCTTGATGCAAACATTGATCGTTTACAAAAACTACAAAGCGATGCAAAAGAATTATACAAAAATGGATTTGCAGAAAAATTGGATGTTGATAAAGTAAGTGTACAACTTGCCAACTTGCAAACGCAAAAACTAAGTGTTTTAAATAGCATTAATGTTGGTTATATAGGGCTAAAAACATTGATAGGTATGCCTGAAAAAGACAAGCTAGTGTTGACTGAAGACCTAAACGAAAGCCAGATAAAAAATGGCATCATGCAAGAAGCTAACTACAAATATGATGATAGAAAGGAATATCAATATGCTTTATTGGGGAAGAAGCTAAATGAATATAATGTGAAACGCTACAAAATGTCGTATTTGCCAGGTTTGTATCTAAATGGAAATTTTAGCAAACAAGCGCAAAGGAACAAGTATGATTTTTTTAATAAGGGTGATTGGTTTACAAGTTCATTTGTAGGTGTAAGCATGTCGGTTTCTTTATTTGATGGTTTTGCAAAAGATGCAAAAGTGAAACAGTCTAAACTGGAATTACAACAAACAGAAAATAATATAGAAAACCTGAAACGAACAATTGATAGTGATGTGGAACAAGCCACCTTGAACTACAAAACAGCAATTGCCACCTTAGATTTTCAAAAGAAAAATATGGAATTGGCAGAAACTGTGTACGGTCAAACAAAAAAGAAGTTTGAAGTTGGTACTGGAAGTAATACTGAAATAACCGCTGCACAAACCGATCTTATTACTGCACAAACTAACTATATCAATGCATTGTATAGTGCCATTATTGCCAAAGTTGATTTTCAGAAGGCAATAGGAAAGCTTTAGATTAGTCTAGAGTTGAAAGTAAAAAGTAGAAAGTCAAGAGTTATAAGTATTAAATATTAAGTAAGAAAGAAGTATTCTTATCATTCACATCACACATAATCATAATTTATATGAAACAATTAAGAACAACAATACTGATAATTTCAGTAATCACAATGGCAGCTTGTGGCGGTAAAAAAACAGGTGATGCCGGCATACAAGGAAAAAAAGACCAATTGGCAAAGCTGAAAGAACAGCAAACTGCTTTGGTTACACAGATTGCAGGATTGGAAGCGGAGATTGCAAAACTTGATCCATCATCTGTAGTAGCAGAGAAAGCTAAATTGGTAGCAATTGAAACTGTTGCGCCACAATCATTTAGTCATTTTATTGATTTGGAAGGAAAAGTAGAAGCCGTAAACATTAGCTATGTAACGCCAAAAAATGGTGGCGGACAAGTGAAAGCAATCTTTGTGAAGAAAGGTGACCAAGTGAAAAAGGGACAATTGTTACTTCAATTGGATAATACAATTGCAAAACAAAGTTTATCTGCTGGCGAACAAGGATTGAAAACATTGCGCACTCAATTGAATTTTGCTAAAACAATGTATGAAAAACAAAAGAGTCTTTGGGCAGAGAATATTGGAACAGAAGTACAGTTGATTACTGCAAAAAACAATGTTGAAAGTCTGGAATCGCAACTAAAGGCTACAGAAGAACAAGTGAAGATTTCTAAGGAGCAATTAAACTTTACGAATGTGTATGCAGATGTAAGTGGTGTTGCAGATGAAGTTAATGTACGCGTAGGAGAAGCATTTACTGGTGTTTTGGGTAATGCTCCACAAATTACTATAGTTAATTCTACCGACTTGAAAGTAGTAGTAAACATTCCAGAAAACTACATAAACAAGGTTCATGTAGGAAGTAGAATAAAAGTGAATCTACCTGATATTAAGAAAACTATTGAAGCAACAGTAACGGTAGCGAGTAATCTGATAGATGCAAATAGTAGAAGCTTTTATGTAGAAGCTAAGATTCCTTCTGATAATAGTTTTCATCCAAACCAAATTGCGCTGGTAAACATTCAAGATTACACAAATGCTAAAGCAATTGCAGTATCTGTAAACACTTTACAAAATGATGAAAAAGGAAAGTATGTAATGGTGGCTGCACAAGAAGGTTCAAAGCTTGTAGCGAAGAAAAAGCCGGTTACCATCGGCGATCTATATGCTGATAAACTTGAAATTAAAAGTGGAATCGCGGTAGGAGATGTAGTTATTACCGAAGGTTACCAAGGTTTGTATGAAGGACAGTTGTTAACTACTAAATAGAATAGTATGGTTAACAGCAACTATCAACATGATGACCTTATCTCTAATATTTTAGCGTGTGCTAACAAAGTGTACACCCAACTAGGTCAAGGGTTTCCTGAAAATATTTATCAACGAGCCTTAGCCATCGAATTGGAAAGACTTGATATTTCATTTATTAGAGAACAAGAGTGGCCAGTATTTTATGATAAGGATTTACTCATTGGCAAAAGAAAGGTTGATTTTGTAATAGAGAATTCAATCATGGTAGATCTAAAGTCTAATATGGATATTGTTTCAACGGACTACAAACAATTTGTAAATACCATTGAGGCCTTTCAATTTGACCTTGGACTTCTTATCAACTTTGGAAAAACAAGTTTGGAGTTTAAAAGATTCACCAACAATAATATCAATAGTGATAAAAATGAGCTAGTAATGCATTAATTACAAATTGAAATAATTATTCAAATCGTTTAGTCACAATTAATCACAAAACTTATGAGTGTATTAGAAAATATAAAGGACAAATTCAAGGAGTTTGGCCCCACCACTTGGAGTATCAATAACAAGACCTCCATTTATCTGGCGATGCTCTTTGTGTCGTTGGCAGGTATAACACAGTTTCTTACGCTGCCCAAAGAGCAGTTTCCGGATATTGTTATCCCTACTATTTATGTGCAAACAATTTATGTAGGTAACTCACCAAAGGACATTGAAAACTTGGTAACGCGCCCTATTGAGAAACAGATAAAGGGTATTACTGGTGCTAAGATTAAAAAGTTTACCAGCACTTCCCAACAAGATTACAGTGCTATCATGGTAGAGTTTGATACGGATGTAAAGACCGATGTAGCGCTTCAAAAGGTAAAAGATGCGGTGGATAAGGCTAAACAAGACTTACCTACCGATCTTACACAACCTCCAACCGCATTGGAAGTGAGCTTTAGTGAGCAACCAATTATGTATGTAAACCTTAGTGGAGACTATGATTTGGTGCACCTTAAAAAGTATGCCGATGACTTGAAAGACAAATTGGAGGACTTATCGCAAATTACTCGTGTGGATGTAGTAGGTGCGCCAGAAAGGGAGTTTCAGATTAATGTAGACAACTACCGTATGCAAAGTGCAGGTGTAACTTTTGATGACATCAGCAATGCTGTGCAAAGAGAAAACCTGGACATTTCTGGTGGTCTGCTAGATGTCGGTACCATGAAGCGTAACCTTCAATTGAAGGGTCAACTGAAAACCGCTTTTGATATTGAAAAGATTATTATCCGCAATACTTCTGGCAGTCCTATCTATCTAAAAGACATTGCCTCTATAGTGGATACTACCAAAGAAAGAGAAAGCTATGCACGATTGGATGGCAAAAATGTGGTTACGCTAAACATCATTAAACGTAGTGGAGAAAACTTAATTGAAACAAGTGATGGCGTTAAAAAGATTGTGGAAGAAAGCCGTGGCATTATCTATCCTAAAAACTTAAACGCAGTAATTACTGGTGATTTAAGTATTAAAACACGTACCTCTTTCAACGATTTGGTAAACTCTATCATCATTGGTTTCATCTTGGTATTGATTATCCTCATGTTCTTTATGGGTGTTACCAATGCCTTCTTTGTGGCTTTGTCTGTACCGCTAAGTATGTTCGTGGCGTTTGTGTTCTTGCCGGGAGCAGATTTGATAGTAGGCACACACGTTACCCTAAACTTCATCGTACTATTTGCCTTACTCTTCGGACTAGGTATTATTGTGGATGATGCCATTGTGGTGATAGAAAACACGCATCGTATATTTATGGAAGGTAAAGGGAAAATATCTTCTACCGTATCCGCACGTATGGCTGCTGGTGAAGTATTTGTTCCAGTATTGGCAGGTACGCTTACCACACTTGCCCCTTTCTTTCCGTTGCTATTCTGGCCGGGCATCATTGGTAAATTCATGGTGTATTTACCAACTATGTTGATATTTACCTTGGCAGCTTCATTGTTAGTGGCATTTATCATGAATCCAGTATTTGCAGTTGATTTTATGAATCATGCTGATGATGAGGACATTAAAGACAAGCACAGACTCTTCAAAAAACCAGTATTCTGGATTGTATTAGCAGCAGGTGTTATTTTAGATGTAACAGGAGCCACCTTCTTGGGCAACCTACTTATCTTCTTCTTATTATTAATGATATTGAATAGATACGTATTAGACCATACCATATTGGCTTTCCAACAAAGGGCCTTACCTTGGATAATGAGTCACTACGAAAACTTGTTGCGTTGGGCTTTGGAAGGTTGGAAACCAGTTTATCTACTAATTGGAACTATTGGGTTGTTCTTCCTATCTCTTTTCATATTTATTGGATCTGTTAGTTCTGGTAGAATCCCAATTACTTTCTTCCCCAAAGGCGATCCTAACCAGATATATGTTTACCTCAAACTACCTGTTGGTACTAACGTTAACTATACGGATAGCATCACCCAAGAATTAGAGAAAAGAGTAAACAAGGTATTAGGATTGGATAATGGAAAGAAGAATCCAGTGGTAGAAAGTGTTATCAGCAACGTGGCATTAGGAGCTAATGACCCTAGTAGTGGCGATAGAAGCACCCGAAGCGAACTAGGTAGAATTCAAGTTTCGTTTGTGGAGTTCGAGAAACGTAATGGAGTAGCTACAAGACCTTATATGGATTCTATCCGTAAAGAAATGAAAGGATTTCCTGGAGCGCAGATTACCGTTGACCAAGAAAGTGGTGGACCGCCAACTGATCCTCCAATCAATATAGAAATTGCTAGTGAAGATTTTGATGCATTGATTAAGTCGGCTAATCTTCTAAAGAATTATCTAGATTCTATTCAGGTGCCTGGTGTGGAAGAATTAAAGATGAGTGTCGATTTAACCAATCCAGAAATCACCTTGAAAGTAAATCGTGAGCGTGCATTAATAGAAGGTGTTTCTACTGCACAGATAGGTATGGCCATCAGGACTGCTCTATTTGGTAAGGAAGTTTCTAAGATTAAAGAAGGAAAAGAAGAGTATAAAATTCAGTTACGTAACAACGAAATTCAACGTAAAAACTTGGCTGAGTTGCTAAACATGAAGATTTACTTCCGCGACTTTGCTTCTGGTGGTGCCATCAAAAGCATCCCTATCAGTTCATTGGTTACGTTTGAGCCTTCCAGTACTTTAGGAAGTGTGAAACGCAAAAACCAAAAGCGTTTAATAGCACTTGTATCCAATGTATTAACTACGCAGGGGTACAACGCTACGGGTGTAAACCAAGTATTAGCTGGTCATATTGCCAACTTCAAAGGCTTGCAAGATGGGGTAACCATCAAGCAAACGGGCGAAGGTGAGCAACAAGCAGAAACTGGTGCATTCCTTGGTAAGGCTTTAGTTATTGCGTTGGGTGCCATCTTGTTTATCTTGGTGTTGCAGTTCAATAGCGTTAGTAAATCGGTTATCATCCTTTCCGAAATTATCTTTAGCGTTATCGGGGTATTCCTTGGTTTCTCGGCTACAGGAATGGAAGTTTCGGTATTAATGACAGGCTTAGGTATCGTTGGTCTGGCTGGTATTGTGGTAAAGAATGGTATCTTGGTAATTGAGTTCACGGACGAACTCCGTGGGCGAGGACTTAAAACAAGAGAAGCTATTGTGCAAGCAGGTAAAACACGTATCATACCGGTATTGTTAACTGCATTGGCAGCGATACTTGGTTTTATCCCTATTGCCGTAGGCTTCAATATCAACTTCATTACGTTGTTTAGTGAGTTGAAACCACACATCTTCTTTGGTGGAGACAACGTGGTATTCTGGAAACCTTTAAGCTGGACAATCATCTTTGGATTGGCATTTGCCTTCTTTATGACTTTGATTATTGTGCCTAGTATGTACCTTATTGCAGAACGGTTACGCCGTCCAATGCGCAAGATGTATGGTGGCAAATGGATTAGCATGATGGGCATACCGCCATTAACAATCATATTCTTATTATTGATGTTGGTAACGCTTATCGTTCAAAAGATAAAGCATGTAGGCCGTGCTAAAAGATTAAAGAACGTAAAAACAGTTAATGATGCCTTTATAGGTGGTTGGCTGTAGAGCTAATTGATAGGTTTACAATTTACAATTAAAACGCCCGGCTTCGTAATGAAGTCGGGCGTTTTTTGTGTTTAATCCTTTGGCAATATGGACACATAAAGTTCTAGATGATAATTAAGCGAAGAGGGACATAAATTCTAGTGTAGATGTAGTAAATCTTCTGTGTAGTTCCTGATTCCAAACTAATTGACAAATATCTTCTTTCTGTTTTCTAGAATCAATATCTAATCTATCAATGCAACATCTTTATGATTTGGGCGATACTTGCAAGCGCAAAAACGATAGCCATTATTTTATAAAGTGTTTTATTGCTTAGGTTTAGTTTAGATACAATATAATTTCCTGCATAGACATAAACCATCAAACCTGTTATTGTTCCAACCCCTCCGCCAATGGTAAACATATTGTATTGAATGGTGCTAGAATGTAATATTTTCCAATCGAGCATATAGTTGCTCCAAAGTAACCAAAAGGGTATCTGTCCAGGATTGGCGGCACTTAGCATCATTCCAAAAACAAATCTATTAATGCTATTATCTAACAAAGTACTCTTCTTTTCTTCGTGGAAAACAATAATACTACGAATGCTTATACCACATAGTCCAACAAAAAAAGCAGCCGTTATCCAACCAATAATACGAACAATGCTTGGGTGTTGATAAATAAAGTCCATTCCAGATAGTGATACTCGCAGGTAGAGCATCTCTATAACCATTACTCCCCATGTAAAAAGCATTGCGGGTTTCACACCTTCTTCCATGCTTATTTGAGTTGATGTTAAACTCATACTTCCCAAGGCAATCTGCCCAACAAAACTCACCAACCATCCCATAAATAGTACCAGCAAAAGTGATGTCATCTTTATTTAAACTCATTTAATCTGTGGAACAAAATGAAAAAAGGCTATCTATAAAGACAGCCTCTCCTATTTATAACGTATAACCTCTAATTTAAAATTCAAAACTCCTTACACCGCTTTTCGTACATATTTTGTCAAGATAACGATAGTGTGACCTTCAATCTTGCCTTCAATTTGTTCGTCATTATCAGGCACTAATCTTATTTTTCTCACCATTGTTCCTTTAGAAGCAATAAAGTTCGCTCCTTTTATGTTGAGGTTTTGGGTAAGAATAATGTTGTCACCAGTAGCTAATACAACACCAAAACTATCTTTGTGAACCAACTTCGATGCTTCTAATTCATCTTCGGCATTGGCCCACAAAATAACAGATTCATCTAATGCTACCGATTCAATGGTTTCAGTTGCCCACACTTCTGCGTTTAATTTACAGAGTATTTTATACGAAAGTGCTTGCACAGATGGTACTTCGCTCCAGATGCTACCCTCAAGAAAACGCCAATAATTAGCATCCGAATAATCAGATTGGGTTGTTTTACTATAACAATCAGGGCACAAAGCAACCACATTGTCTATTGAATCATTACTCTTTGGAGGAACAGCATAAGCCTGAAGTTCTACATTTTCAGTGCTACATAGCTCGCAGGAATTGTTACATCTGCTCTGTAATTGAGGGTTTATTGCCATGCGGCGAATGTAGGTCGATATTTTAAACAATGAATACTTTTTACTGCCAAGAGCTTTACCACATTGCTCATAGGAGAAAAACAATGGACACTATGGTTTCGAATTCGTATTTGTAATTCTACATAAATAATTTACCCTATAAACCTTGTGTTCCTGGTGAAAACCTACTTGTTACTTGTGGTAAAATCCCACTAGTAGTACTATATTTTACATTTATATTCGCTCCCACAAAAAATTTAATTGGAGAAAAAATGATTAGAGCCATTGCACTATTGATAGTGTCTAATATATTTATGACGTTTGCTTGGTATGGTAACCTGAAAAATACTGGGATGCCCCTTTGGAAGGCAATCATAGTTAGCTGGGGCATTGCTTTTTTTGAATATTGTTTGATGGTTCCTGCTAACAGAACTGGTTATGCAGATGGGCTAAATGGTTTTCAATTAAAGATTACACAAGAGGTGATAACGCTTGTTATTTTTACTGTCTTCGCCATCTTCTACTTAAAAGAACCCTTCCGATACAATTACCTCATCAGTTTTGTGCTTGTATTGGGGGCAGTCTATTTTGCATTTAAAAAGTGAGCATCGGTACTTTACTCTTTCAACATTTTATAATATGCGCCACTTTAAATAGGTTAACTACAAATATATAGGCGTAAATATTCAGGGGGTATTTAACCACAACGGTCACTAAGGCTTTCACCAGGAACACAAGGATTGTGTTGTATTATCTCTTCAGAACTACTATTTGGGGACTCTAAACTTTAGTGTCCTTATTTTTTCCTTGTGTACTTCGTGGTAAATACCCCCTGAAC
>CANFLL010000058.1 GCA_947447825.1 Chitinophagaceae bacterium
ATCAAGCAAAATTAAGCCCCAGCCAAGCATGAATGAACCGCTATCAAGCAAGAATGAACCCCTGCCAAGTAAATGTAAACCCCTGCCAAGCAAGAATGAACCGCTATCAAGTAAGAATGAACCGCTATCAAGTAAAATTGAACCCCAGCCAAGCAAAAGTGAACCACTATCAAGCAAGAATGAACCGCTATCAAGTAAAAGTGAACCACTATCAAGCAAGAATGAACCGCTATCAAGTAAGAATTAACCGCTATCAAGTAAAATTGAACCCCAGCCAAGCAAAAGTGAACCGCTATCAAGCAAGAATGAACCGCTATCAAGTAAGAATTAACCGCTATCAAGTAAAATTGAACCCCAGCCAAGCAAAAGTGAACCACTATCAAGCAAGAATGAACCGCTATCAAGCAAAAGTGAACCCCAGCCAAGCAAAAGTGAACCACTATCAAGCAAGAATGAACCCCTGCCAAGTAAGATTGAACCCCAGCCAAGCAAGAATGAACCGCTAACAAGTAAGAATGAACCGCTATCAAGCAAATATAAACTTCCAAATTTTTAAAAGCGAATACCCTGATAGTACTACGCTGTTCATAACTTATTACATGAATATGTCGTATGTGCTAAAGGTTTCTTAGCCGGTTGATATGGGTATTAACATCAACACAATCCCTTTGGCGCAAGTGTTTTCTTCTGGCGCAAGACTTCCGTAGAATGTCTTGTGCCTACCAGTAGAACCAGTTTGTAACTGGAAATCGCTTAGGTAAAAGCTCGCAAGTCAAAGTCTTCGAATTTGCTGTTCAATCATGTTAAGCGAAGCGAAACATAAAACTAGCCAATCATAAGGATTTGTAATCCCGACACTCCATAACAAAGCCTACTTCTGGTTATGGGTTTTTCATATAAGATAGTCAATCAGCATAGTACATATTTCTCACTGAAGCAAGTGTTCAGCAATAGCTAGTCACTTGTTACTTTTAGTTGAACCAATTTGTAACTGGCATTTACTAAGATGGATACTATACAACAAAGGCATCCATTTTCTGGATGCCTTTGTTGTGTTATAACTCCAAACTAGCTCATAAATATAAAACCAATTAGGTACACTTTAAAGTCAGGGTCTAGCGCATTACTCTATAGTTTGCTTGAGATTACTAAGCCTGCGTTCTTGTAATCCTCATAAATGTTAAAAGCACTAGGTTCTCAATGAAGAAGCCTAGGTTGCTGAAATAGTATAGCAACTACTAAGTCTATTAAACCAGAAACGAATTACTTCTTCGGCATTACTGCTTTTGCTTGCGGTTTAACCTTGTTGTTACTAGGCAAAACAGCTGTAGGCTTATTAACAGTTGGAACTTTAGGCTTCTCTGTCGGTGCTTTTGGCGTTGATGCTGCTGGTTTGTCTTTCACACTCACACCCGTTCCTGTTGTATCAGAATCTGTCTTTAAATCAGATACTGGTTTGATTCCTTTCGGTATCTCTCCGCCATAATCATTCGATGTACCGTTACCCATATCTTCTCCTTCTGCTCCCAATTGTGGTTTGATTCCATTAAAGTCATCAAAACGAATATCATCTTTCATAACCTCTGGTTTCACAAAACTTGCATTCGGATCAATACCCACAATGTTTCTATCATTCTGCACTTTCTCATAAAAATAAGCCCAAATAGGCATTGCCGCCTGAGAACCCTGACCTAAATTAGTATTCTGAATACGTATAAACCGATCGTCATTACCCACCCAAGCACCACATAGCAGTTGAGGGGTGTAGCCCATAAACCATGCATCACTATTATCATTTGTAGTACCTGTTTTACCTGCTATATCTCCACGAATGTCATAGTTGGCAATGCTTCGTCCTGTACCAAACTGCATAACGCCTTGCATCATTTTGATAACAGAATAAGCAGTTACATCACTAATAACTTCTTTTCGTTGTGGTAAAAAATTCTGAAGTGTATTACCATTTTTATCTTCTATTCTAGATATAAAAATGGGTTTCACATTGAATCCCCTACCCGGAAACATACTATATGCCTGCATCATTTCGAATAAAGAGATTTCGCAAGCACCCAATGCTATAGATGGATTCGGGTCTATCTTGGTTTGCAATCCACACTTATTATTCAAGAAATCAACAAAACGTTTTGCCGAATTATTTCCCACTTTATCCAACTGCTTCATAATGTATGCCGTTGCACAGTTTTTAGACCGCGCCAACGCTTCTGCCATAGGCATGGATGCACCACTACAAGATTTTGGGGTGGCAGGTACCATACCGTAAGCACCAAAGTCTTGTTGCTGATCGTAAACAGTTGTTCCAGGCGTAAATCCTGCCTCTTCAATAGCCAAACTATACAACAAAGGCTTCATCGTAGAACCTACTTGACGCTTTGTATTGAAGTTCACGTGGTCATATTTAAACGTCTTAAAATCAATTCCACCTACCCATGCTCTCACTTCTCCACTAGCTGCATCCATTGCCATAAAACCACTTTCCATTAATTGTCTGTGATATTTAATTGAGTCTAAAGGAGACATGATGGTATCGGTGGAACGTTTGCTATTCCATGCAAATACTTTCATTCTAACAGGAACATTAAAGTTCTTTTCAATGTCAGCCTCTTTCATTCCTCTATTAAGCAAGTTTCTCCAGCGGTCACTTTGCCTCATTCCTGCTTTCAACACATTCTCGAAACCATTCCAAACGCTGCCATCTTTTATGTAAGACTGTGCATTCATAATTTGTTGCATGTAGCTCATGTGCTTGGCAACCGCTTCTTCTGCATACAACTGCATGCGAGGATTGATGGTAGTGTAAATCTTTAATCCATCCTTATATAAGTCATAAAAATCGCCATTGCTTTTTTTGTGTTCCTTACACCATTTCTTCATTTCCTCGCCCAATATCATCCTGAAATAAGGGCCTAAACCTGTAGTTTCATCTAGCTTTTTATAATTAAGTTCAATAGGTTTCAGTTTAAGTTGTGCTGCCAATGCCTCGTTCAACACTTTGTTTCTAACCATTTGATCTAGCACCACATTTCTTCTATCCAATGCTTTCTTAGGATTTACTCTTGGATTATACAAGTTAGACCCTTTCAGCATCCCAATCAACACGGCTGCTTCTTCCACATTAATTCTATCTGGTTCTTTCTGAAAAAAGGTTTTAGAAGCATTTCTAATTCCATATACATTATCACCAAAAGGAACAGTATTTAAGTATAAGGTTATGATTTCATCCTTAGTAAAATTTTGCTCTAGCTTAATGGCAATAATTCCTTCTTTTAGTTTCTGCAATGAACGAATAACCTTGTTTCGCTTATAGTTAGTAAACAAATTTTTAGCAGTTTGCATAGTGATAGTACTAGCCCCACCTTGCCTACCCAAAAAGGCAAAGGCACGCATCAACGATCTTCCATCAATGCCACTATGGTCATAAAAACGTTCATCTTCTGTTGCCACCAATGCATTCACAATGTCTTTGCTTATATCCTTATAGGCTACATTAATTCTATCCTCTAAATAAAATTTACCCATCAATGTTCCATCCTGTGCATATACTTGTGTAGATTGTTTTGCAGATGGATTCTCTAATTCTGCAATGGATGGCATTTCTCCCAATACCCCAAAATCGGCCAAAAGGATTATTAAAACAAAAACACCTACTATCCCGAAGAAAATTCGCCAGAATATCTTTACCGATTTACTCATACTATTTTTTGTCTTTGTTATCACTTAAAATTTATTAGGTAATACTTTCTTTAAAAATTTATTATAACCTGCCACGTTTTTATTGTCTTGCAATAAAAGCAAATTGCGTTCACTAATAATGCTATATCGATAAACCGATTTAGGCAACCAAGGAATGATGGTTTTAGCCACATAAGGTTTTATCTTATCCAGATAATCCATCGCAGCTTTTGCATTCATGAACGGCCCAAAATAAATAAATGAATATCGATCATCAATTTTGTTCGCCGCAATTTCTATATCATCTTTAAAGCTAGCGGCATTGAACTTGTTGAATGAACTTGCTGCTGTATTGATGAAAGTCTTCATCACATCATCCAACTGAATGTTGGCATAATGTGGTGCATTTGGATCCCAAATAAATGAGGTATCTGCACTATTAGGATTCAACCTACGCAACGAATCTGCCATTCTAGCTTTACGAATCGCTTCATACATTTTCACTTTATTCAATGAATCAGTCAAACGTTTTCTAGATGCAGCATCCATCATATTAACCTTCCGTAATGAATCTTCTATGAATGCTTTGCGTTTAAGTGCATCTGCTAAACTTGCCTTCAGTAATGAATCGGCTAGGTGTTTCTTTCGCAAAGCATCCGCCAATGAAGCATCCCGTAAAGAATCTGCAAGATGCTTCTTTCTATTTGCATCTGCTAAACTAGCATTGCGTAATGAATCGGCAAGGTGTTGTTTTCTAAGTGCATCCGCCAAACTAGCTTTACGAAGAGCGTCCTCCAATTGTTTTTTGCGTAGTGCATCCGCTAAACTTGCATTCCGCAAAGAATCGGCAAGGTGCTGTTTACGCAACGCATCTAACAAGCCCGCATTTTTAAGTGAATCAGCAACATGTTGTTTGCGTAATGATGCTGCAAAATTTGCTTTATTCAAAGAGTCTGCCTTATGGTTACGCAAAATAGAGTCGGCAATAAATATTTTTCGCAATGAATCAGACAAGTGAATCATCCTTAAAGAGTCGTAGTTAATGTGCAAAAGGCTATCCTGCAATCTTTTGGCAGCAACAATAGCAGCCAAACTATCAGCCCTGCGCAATCCACGAAGACGCAAAAACTCAATCATTCGTTGAGCCTTATCCACCATATTGGTGTCTGGCTTCATCTTTATTAAAGTTTCCAACTTGTTGATTGCTTTATAATCATCTTGCTGATCGATGTAGTAAACAGATTCTATTAACAACAATTGCGGTGTCCAGTGAGATTGCCCGTATTTGGCATCTGCGGCAGTTTTAGCAGTTCTTGCTTCTGTATATTTTGCTTCTAAAAACTGATCATATATTTTTTGATAAACTTGCGTAGTATCATCTGCCACTAAATCTTTTCTATGATCATTGAGCAGATTAGCAGTAAATTCCCCATTGGGATATTTGTATTTAAGATAAGAAGCCACCGAATCGGCCGTATGTTCTAATCCCAGTTGCTCGTAGCAGTATATAAGGTTATAGTTTGCTTGTTCTATCTTTTTGTGCGTTGGAAAACGAACAATAAAGGGTTCATAGCTATCAATTGCTGGATTATATTGTCTTAAATCGTTCTGAAAAATAACGCCATTACCAAACAAAGCTTTAGCCAATAAGCTGTCCGACTTTTGTTTTTGTTCAGGTCTTAAAGGTAAGTTGCGCATCAAACCCTCATAAGTCAATTCCAGTTTAGTAGTGTCTTGGTTAGTCTCTGGTTTTGCAGGTGGTGCATCAACAGGATCTACATCATTAACAACTGCCATATTCATATCTCCTGGTCCAGCATCCTGATCAACAGGCGATGCAGCGGCAGGTGTTTTTGGAGTCTTAGTTTTGGTTGTAGCTTGTTGAGTTGGGGCATTGGCAATAGCTTCTTGGCGTTGCCAGTTGTCTGCATTGGGTCTATTGCCCCATCTTGATTTAAACTCCTTACTCCCCTGCAATACTAATGTGGGATTATTAAAATAAAATTCTCCACTAGCAGTATTGTCAAATAACGTTGTGGGAACAGTCGCTAATTGATTATCTGAACCAAAATCAACAGCATCATCTTCTTTAGCCCCTTGTTCCTTACGAAGTTTGCGCAATATCTTTTTAATTAAGTAACGTTGTTCAGCATCACTCATGTTTGCCACACGCTGCAAACTATCCTGCGTTTCAATAACTCGAAGGTTATCAGTCACTTTTTTAAGTGCGGGCTTGCGTTCCTCCACACGTCTCCTTTCTTCAGGCGTTAAAGAAGCAACAGAATTGATGCTATCATAAAAATTGTAAGACAACTTAAATTCCCTACTATCAAAGTAAGTATCTGCTAGCAGTAGGAAAGTTTTTTGTTTTTGACCGGGGTTATCTATGTTGTATCTAAGACTTTTATTTAATGCTTTTATAGAACCAAGTTTATTATTATTTTGAAGTTCTAATTGACCAGCCACATGATAAATAACATCTCTATATGCGGCAAACTTGTCCCTTCTTCCTAAATGATATAACTCCGAAATGTTGTCTTGAAGAGTATAGCCTTTACTAGTAGCATTTAGGGTAACGAGATTTAGTCTGGCAAATATCTCCATCAAAGGATCAGTAGTCGTTTTGATGCTTCGCTCATAAAAATTAGCAGCGAGGGCATCATTGTGTTTGCTTCTTTGCAACATCTGTCCAATTAAAAATTCCCATCTTGCTCTTTCCAATGGTCCATCGGCACCATCCAAAGCTTTTTCTAAATGATAAGCCGAACTATCCCACTGCTGACTTTTATAGCAGGAATAAGCAATCATTTC
Organism: Chitinophagaceae bacterium; assembly: GCA_947447825.1. Lineage (GTDB taxonomy): Bacteria > Bacteroidota > Bacteroidia > Chitinophagales > Chitinophagaceae > Parasediminibacterium. The sequence continues at coordinate 6,502 of CANFLL010000058.1, forward strand.
ATGCAATGGAATCTCCAATCTTTTAGGAAATAGTACATCACTTTTCAGCAGAGCAATCAATGCATCTGCCCTAGCTAGTTGGTCACGCTCCAAATAGGTACGAACCTGCCACAAAAAGCTTTCATTACGGCTAGGCGGATTAGTCATCAAATATTGTATTCTTCTTTTGCGTTCAACGGTAGAAATACTAAATATGCCTTTATCGTTGCTGATGTTACTACCAATAGGAATATCGTAGCCATCATCTTTTGGTGCCCAGGCATAGTTTACATACTGAAACACATAGCTAGCAGAGTCGAAGTTCTTTTTCAGCAAAAAAGCACGCCCCATCAGCATATACATATTATCTATCCAGTCATTGCGCAGGTCGTGTAGTAACACTCCTGCCGTAACTTTATACATCAAAGAATCTATTTGTACGGTTTCCTTAGCGGTGTTATCGTAACTAAAATTATAGAAAGGGAGTAGCTGTGTGTAGTCGTCTTTATGTAGTTCTTTAGCCCGATCAATAATTTCATTCAGTTTAATATTAGCATTAAAAAAGTAATTATACTCGGTAAACATGTTTTGGAAAAAGTGTTTAACACCTGAGAAGCCCGTCTCTCCCGATTTTTCCGAAACCAAGGTTCTGTTAACATATTGAAGGGGTTTCTTACCATACAAATCGACGGTAGAATAGGGTTGCGCATGTACTATTGCTGCCGTTGCAAACAGGCAGATGAGTATAAATACAAAAAAACGGGCGCATTTTATCATTGTTAACTCTATAGAGTCCACAAACATAAATTATTTAACTACAAGACAGTATAATAAAATATTAAAGCTTTCACAATGGGCAGAATTGTGAGTTACGATGGCATCTTTTTCCCTAACCCAATCTGTAGTAAAATGTAAGAAACTCAATAGCTCAAATAAGATTTGAATAGAAATTAGGTTACTTCCAAGACCTTTTTTGCTGCTACCAAGGTCGTTTTTGTCGCTACCAAGACCTTTTTTTTGGCTTCCAAAGTCTTGGTAGCGACCCATCCGTCGATCCCTCGATTTATAGTAGTAAACCAATGAATAATAGCTAGAACAAAAAAGAGAATAACACTCTGGGCATTATTCTCTTGTTTATTAATGATTGATGTTATGTGGATTACTTCTACACTTTAACCTATTATAGTAGGACATGATATTATTCTTTTACAAAATAGTCACCTCATAAGTCTTTCCTTTAATACTATTAAAAGTAAGAAGGTAGCCTATGGAAGATTGGGTAGATTTTACACCGTTTACCATTATCGGATAGCTTGTCCGGATGCTACATTTGCCTCCAATTCGAGAAACTATCTTGGCATTTGTGAGCTTGCCATTGTCCCACGATTCATCTACCACAAAATTTCCTCTTCCTACCAATCCCTTTACATTACCTGTTTGCCAAGCGTCTGGCAAAGCTGGAAGTAAGTGCAATTCGTTGTTCTGACTTTGCAAAAGCATCTCTGTAATACCGGCTGTACCAGCAAAATTTCCATCTATCTGAAACGGTGGATGCGCATCAAAAAGATTATCATAAGCACCACTGCCACCTTTGGCAGCCCTATGCAGCAGATTGCGGAACAATATGTACGCATGGTTGCCATCCAATAGTCTTGCCCACATATTCACCTTCCAAGCAAGACTCCAACCCGTGCCAGCATCTCCACGCAACTCCAGTGTTTTCTTGGCAGCCGCAGCAAGGTCTGGTGTGGTAAGCGGTGAAATCTCGTGTGCAGGATGCAGTGCATACAGATGAGAAGTGTGGCGGTGATGAGGATCTACGTCCTCAAAATCTTTGTACCATTCTTGTAAGTTTCCTTTATGACCAATTTGAAAAGGATACATCTTATCGAGCGCAGCTTTAATAGAAGAGCATAAAGCTTTATCTGTGTTTAGTACCTCTTGGGCAGCAAGTGTGTTATGAAACAAATCGCGAATGATACCCATATCCATCGTGGTAGCCACAGAAATTGCAGACTTCTTTGTACCATCCATATAGTCATTTTCTGGAGAAGTGGAAGGTGCCGTAACCAAATGACCACTACTATCCGGCACTAACCAGCCTAAGGAAAAAACAGCCGCATCCTTTAGTATGGAGTAGTTATCCTGCAAAAATTTCTTATTGCCAGTATATAAGTAATGCTCCCATATATGCCTCGAAAGCCAGTTTGCCCCCATTGCCCAATTTGCCCATTTAGGGTCGCCAGCACCCTTATCACCCACAGCATTACTCAAAGCCCAGATGTCGGAATTGTGGTGCACCACCCATCCTTTTAGGTGATAAAACTCTTTGGCAGTGGTGGTTCCAGTAACATGAAGTTCTTTTATCAAATCGAACAAAGGCTGGTTCAATTCAGAAAGGTTGGTGCATTCCGCAGGCCAATAATTCATCTGCACATTAATGTTTGTGGTATAGTTGCTGCTCCATGGGGCACGCAATTCCTTGTTCCAGATGCCTTGCAAATTAGCAGGGGCATTGGGTGTTTGCGAAGAAGAAATAAGCAAGTAACGACCATATTGATAATATAAAGCCTCTAGGCCAGCATCTTTTCCTCCTTTTGAGTAAGCATCTAAGCGTTCATCGGTAGGAATATCCAATTTGCTTTCCTCTTTATTCAAAGTGATAGAAACCCTATTGAAATATTTGTGGTAGGCTTCCAGATGGGCATTTAATATGGTAGAATAATTTTTGGCAACTGCGTTGGAAATATAGTTTTGGGCAATGGAAACCTCGTCTTTTCCATCACTTAGCGGGCATTTGTCATATCCATTAAAACTTGTAGCAGCAGTAACGTATATTACTATTTCGGAAGCATTGGTAATGTTCAAACCGCAAGTATCGCTACTGATATTCCCATCTTTTGAAACTGCTTTTACCAGCATTTCAAACCTCATCCCATTACAGTCATCCCCATCGTAAACAACGTATTCCCTGTTTTTGGGTTTATAATAAGTAGGGTCGGTATGGGATGGCGCTTTTCCTTTCATGATTAATACATCATTCTTGGAATCTACCGTATTTCTTAAAAGACTATTGGCCCCAATATGGATGTTTAGTTGCTTTTCCTTATCAGAAAACAACCTGATAATCATAACATGGTCTGGTGTAGATACGAACATTTCACGCTTATAATGCACACCTCCAATAGTGTAAGTAGTGGTGGCAATGGCATCCTCAATATCAAGGTTGCGATTGTATTGGGTGTAGTTGCTATCTGTGCCGAGTTGGTTTATCAATAGATTTCCTAGAGGAAGATAGCTCTCAGAAAAGTTGCCTTGCATCTTGCGAGCCAATGCAGATGCTTTGCTATAATCGCTATTAAACAATGCCTCTCTTAGAGGCTTTAAGTTTTCAAAGGCAGTAGGATTTACGTTTGTTTTAGCAGGGCCACCACTCCAAAGGGTTGCTTCATTCAGGGATACCACTTCTGAGTTTACCTTCCCATAAATCATTCCACCAAAAGTGCCATTACCAATGGGCAATGCCTCATTCCAGTTGGAGGCTGGCTGTTTATACCAAAGTTTTAAATCGTGCTGACACAGTCCGGTAATACTTATTTGGACAAGAATCCCTAGCAACCAAATCTTAAATTTCATGTTACAATATTATATGTTTTAATTAATGCAAAAGCGTTTTACTATCTGGCAAGTCAGTTGATAAAGAAAGGCCGACTAGTAATTACCAATCGACCTCTCATTCATCTTTTTGTTTAATTCAAGTTCCTTTTACTTCTACTCTTCGTTCCTAAACACCACCACATTATCAAAAACATCAACCAAAACTGGTTTGGTTTTATCGATGCTTCCACCAAGGATTTTCTTACTTAGTTGATTGATGATTTCCTTTTGAATCAATCGCTTCAAAGGTCTAGCACCAAACTGAGGATCGTAACCATTCTCTGCAAGATATTCCAATAGATAATCAGTAAACTGTAACTCAATACTATTCTTAGCTACCATTGTTTTCAACCCTTCCAACTGAATGCCGATGATGCCTTTTATTTCTTTCTTCATCAAGGGTTGAAACATGATTACTTCATCAATCCTATTCAAGAACTCGGGACGAATGGTTTGTTTCAATAAATTCATCACCTCCACTTTAGTTTTCTCTACTACCTCTTCCTTATTAGCTTCGGTAACATTTTCGAAAGCGTCCTGAATAATAGTGCTACCCATATTGCTCGTCATGATGATAATGGTATTCTTAAAGTTTACAACTCTGCCTTTATTATCCGTCAACCGACCATCATCCAACACTTGAAGCAATACATTATATACATCGGGATGGGCTTTTTCTATCTCATCTAATAATACCACACTGTAAGGTTTTCTACGAACAGCTTCTGTCAATTGCCCCCCTTCATCATAACCCACATATCCCGGAGGGGCACCAACCAAACGACTTACCGTATGCTTTTCCTGATACTCGCTCATATCTATACGAGTCATCATGTTCTCATCATCAAACAAATAATCGGCAAGCACTTTAGCCAATTCTGTTTTACCAACACCAGTTGTTCCTAAGAAAATAAAGGAACCGATAGGCTTTTTAGGGTCTTGCAATCCTGCCCTACTTCTACGGATGGCATCGGCAACAGCGGTAATGGCTTCTTCCTGTCCAACTACTTTTTTGTGCAATTCATCTTCTAGGTTCAATAGCTTTTCACGTTCACTTTGCAACATCTTACTCAAAGGGATACCCGTTGCCTTAGCCACTGCTTCTGCAATATCTTCTGCATCAACTTCTTCTTTAAGCAAACGCTTTTCGCTCATCTTATCCAAATCGGCTGTGGTATCTTCAATTAGTTTTTCCTGTGCTTTAATCTTGCCATAACGTATCTCAGCCACCTTTCCAAAGTCGCCATCACGTTCGGCACGTTCCGCTTCAATCTTCAACTCATCAATTTCGGCTTTAGCATTTTGAATCTTATCAACTATCTCCCTTTCTTGTTTCCACTTCGCTTTCAGCGTATCTCTATCTACACTTAATAAAGATATTTGTAGAGATAATTCTTTCAACTTGTCCGCATCATTCTCCCTTTTAATGGCCTCTCTTTCAATCTCCAATTGTCTGATACTTCTTTCAAGCTTGTCCAGTTCTTCGGGCATACTATTCATTTCCAACCGAAGCTTGGCGGCACTTTCATCTATTAAATCTATTGCCTTATCAGGTAAGAAGCGATCGGTAATATAACGATGAGACAATTCCACAGCGGCAATAATGGCCTCATCTTTTATCTGTACATGATGGTGACTTTCGTACTTATCCTTTATTCCACGAAGAATACTCACCGCATCCTCCACTGAAGGTTCATCCACCAAAACCCGTTGGAAACGACGTTCCAAAGCCTTATCTTTCTCAAAGTATTTCTGGTATTCATTCAAGGTTGTTGCACCAACAGCCCTTAATTCACCTCTTGCCAAAGCAGGTTTTAGGATATTGGCAGCATCCATTGCGCCTTCGCCACCACCTGCACCAATAAGCGTATGGATTTCATCGATAAATAAAATAATGTCACCATCACTTTCTCCCACTTCTTTTACAACAGCTTTCAATCTTTCTTCAAACTCACCCTTGTACTTGGCACCTGCTATGAGCAAGCCCATATCCAAAGCGAAGATTATTTTACTCTTCAAGTTCTCAGGCACATCACCATTCACAATTCGCATGGCCAAACCTTCTGCAATGGCTGTTTTACCAACACCAGGTTCACCCACCAAGATGGGGTTATTTTTACTTCTTCTGGTTAATATATGCAGTGTACGTCTTATCTCTTCATCTCGCCCAATTACTGGATCAAGTTTTCCTTGGCGTGCCAAGTCATTCAGATTCTTGGCATATTTCTGCAAGGCATTGTATTGAATAGAACTTGTTTGAGAATTTACGGTGCTACCTTTTCTCAAATCAATAATGGCAGCAATCAATCCTTTCTCAGTTAGTCCAGCATCTTTCAACAGTTTACCAGTATCATCATTAACTTGCAATAACCCAAGCAGAAGATGTTCTACACTTACAAATTCATCCTTAAACTTACCGATAGAAGCTGTGGCTTTTAAGAATACATTGTTTAAATCCCTACCCAATGTGGTAGCAGGTTCAACGCCATTTGCCTTCGGCAAACGCTTAATACTTTCTTCCAATTTTGATTGAATAAGACCAGTATTAACCGAATTTTTCTTCAAGAGATAGTCGATAGAACTGTCCTCATCTTTCAATAATGCCTTCAGTAAATGATTCGTTTCAATGTTAGGATTACCATTGTTAAATGCCAACTGTTGAGCAGCACCAATGGTTTCCTGCGCTTTGATGGTATAATTATTCAAATTCATATTCTTGCCCTAAACGGGTATTTATTATTTTTCAAAATGAAGTTCGCCTTTATCTAATTTGATTTTATGATTTATGTTCTGTATTAATTTTTTAACAATAAAAAAGACTATCCGCATTTAGCTAGATAGTCTCTTTCTTAACGTATAACTTAGTACTTACAACCTACAACTTTTACCTATTCATCAACCATTCTTTCAAGGCTTCAAAGCTAGGCTCCATCAAGATGCTTTGCTTTTGTTGATCTAATAAGTACTTCACTTCTTCTGGAATTGCAACCTCAGTTCCTATTGCTTCTTCCACCGTATCAGGAAATTTTACTGGATGTGCAGTTTCCAAAATAATTCCTTTTTCAAGAGACTTGCCCTCTTCTTTCAAGTATTGTTCCAAAGCGTAATAAGCCACTGCTCCATGCGGATCGAGGGTATAATTATGCTCCTTATAAACTCTTTTTATGGTATCAACTGTTATTTCGTCAGAAATACTAACACTGCTAAACATTGATTTTAGCGAGTCAAATTGCTGATGGAACAACTCAATAATTCGTATAAAATTGCTAGGATTTCCAACATCCATAGCATTCGAAACCGTTGCTACAGCTTGCTTTGGTTCGTACTTGGCAGTTTGCATATAAGTAGGAACCACATCATTTGCATTGCAGGCAGCAAGGAAATGTTTTACAGGCAAACCAGAAATATTTGCAATAACACCTGCACAGATATTGCCAAAATTTCCACTTGGAACGCAAATTACTGGCGGCTCGTCATGTTTCCATTGCTGATAAGCCAAAAAGTAATACAACTGCTGAGGCAACCAACGCGCCACATTGATTGAATTTGCAGAAGTAAGGGATAGTTTATTGTTTAGATCCTTGTCGGCAAACACTTGTTTCACCAAAGCCTGACAATCATCAAAAGTGCCGTTTACCTCAATGGCTTTAATATTCTTACCCAAGGTAGTCAGTTGCAATTCTTGGATCTTACTAACCTTTCCAGAAGGATATAAAATTACCACATCAATGCCATCTACTCCCAAGAATCCATTGGCAACAGCACCACCGGTATCGCCCGAAGTAGCCACCAAAACAGTGGTATGATGATAGGCATTGCGATTGAAATAGCCCAAACAACGGCTCATGAACCTTGCACCTACATCCTTAAAGGCAAGTGTTGGCCCATGGAAAAGCTCTAAAGAAGAAATGTTATCTGTAATAGGAATCAGCGGAAAATCGAAATTGATGGTTTCATTGATAATCTGCTGCAACACGTCGGTTGGCAAACTATCACCCACATAAGGTTTCATCACTGTAAATCCAATCTCTTCCTTACTTAGGTTTTTAATGTTCTTTATAAAACCATCTGGAAGCGTAGGAACCTTCTCGGGAAAATATAAGCCTTTATCAGGCGCTTGCCCCCTTAGAGCTGCTTCTCCAAAAGTAACTTTAGGGGATTGATTATTGAGACTATAATAATTCATATTAAATAAAAACAATTAGAGAATAAATCTAACAGAAGCCAACTCATTGCCTACCTGTTGAACTCCTTTTAGAATACGTTGAGTTTGTGTTAGTGTAGGTTTTTTACTTCCATTTATATATTGCAATAGAACTTGTTGGTTAATTCCTATCCTTTCAGAAAGGGCTTCAACATTAATCACTTTATAGTATTGAAAAAACTGAGGCAAGTCTAAGTCTATCTTTAAATCTTTATCCGAAACAATTTTATTTTGTGGTTCAAAATGCAGATTCAAAGCATCAATGATGTTTATTTTTAGTTCCTCCAAAGAAGCTCCAACCGTATAGACAGGATACTTTTGAGCATAAGCTGAATAGCCTGTCTTTGTCTTTTCTATTATCACTTCAATTTTCATGATATAAGTTTAGTTGATGCCTGCATCTTTTTTAATTTTCAATTCCAAGCCTTTACCCACTTCCTGACTGCCGTGACTAGGACAAACAATCTGACCACTTTTTGTAGGATGTTCCATTATCATGTGGCTACCTTTTTGCCTTATCACAAACCAGCCATCTTTTTTCAGTAATCTAACAAGTTCGCTGGATTTCATCCCCAAAAGTATTTCTTTTATTACTCTGGGACCTATTTATTAATAAACTTAGGAAGAAACCAACTTCACGCCTTCCTGATTAATTGTTGTCAAATGTGTCTGGTAATCCAATCCTATTCTTTCGTAGATGTTACTCATTTCTTTTTCTACTGCTTTTGCCGTTGCTTCGTCCTTACTCAACATAAAGATAGAAGGACCGCTTCCACTGATGCCGCCACCCAATGCACCAGCTTCTTTACATTTAGACTTAACTTCATTGAATCCTGGAATCAAGATACTACGAACAGGTTCAATGATTACATCCTCTAAACTGCGACCGATCAACTCATAATCGTGCTTGATTAATCCTGCAACCAATCCTGCAATATTGCCCCATTGCTTGATGGCATCTTTCAATAAAATATTCTGTTTCAGAATCTTTCTCGCATCAGCCGTACGAACTTCTATCTGCGGATGAACGACCGTAACATATAATTCAGGTGCGTCAATCGCAATAATATCCAATGGAAAAATAGAACGAATCAGGGTAACACCGCCGTAAATGGCAGGCGCAATATTATCAGCATGTTTCACTCCGCTTGCCACTTTTTCACCAAACATTGCAAAGCGCACCAAGTCTTCCTTGCTAAAACGATTGCCCAATAAATAGTTTGCCGCAACCACTGGTCCGGCAGCACTTGCCGCACTACTACCAATGCCACTACCGGGCTTGATATGCTTTTTACTGATTAAAGTAAAGCCTTTTACATCAGGACATTCTTCTAGCATCGCCAATAAAGCTGCTCCAGAAACATTCTTTTCAGGATCAGTTGGCAAGTCGAAATCATCTTGATTAATAATTTGAACCCCCACTTCATCACTCAATGAAATGGTTACCTCATCATTAGGATTATTTAAGGCGAAGCCTAAAATATCGAACCCACAAACCACATTTGCAACAGTAGCAGGTGAAAGAACAGAAACCGACTTCTTCGCCCTGCCCCCTTCCCCGCCCCCTTCCCCTAAAGGTGTGTTAGAGGGGGTGTAATATTTTTTAATCAGATTCATATATAGTTATGATAAGATTGATTTGAATGAAAAAGAATGAGTTTCCTCCTTTTAAAGCTCCATAGAATGTACCCATTTCGTGACGAAATGTACCCATGTTGTCGTAAAGTGTATCCATTTCGTGATAAAATGTACCCATTTAGCCGTAGAATGTATCCATGTTGTGACAAAGTGTTCCCATTTTGTCGTGAAATGTACCCATTCCGTGATAAAATGTACCCATCTAGCGGCAGAATGTACCCATGTCGCAGCTAAATGGGTAGGCAATTACACCTAAACCACCCTCATTATATCTGCAAAAATGCCACTTGCCGTAACATCTGCGCCTGCACCTGCACCTTTTATAACCATCGGTTGCTCAGGATAGCGTTCAGTGTAGAACAAAACAAGATTATCTTTTCCGTATAAATGATAAAAATCGCTGTGAGAAGGAATGTGTTGCAAACCAACGGCAGCTTTCTGATTCTCATATTGCGCTACAAACTTCAGCTTGCAATTTTCTTTCGCGGCAGCATCATACAACGCCTTGAAATGCGCTTCGTGCTTCTCCATTTCCTGATAAAAATCTTCCACACTACCTTCAAAACAAGACGCAGGAAGGAACGAAGTATTCTTAATGTCTTCCATTTCCATCTCCTCTCCTATTTCACGGGCAAGTATCATAATCTTGCGCATTACATCAGTTCCACCCAAATCCAAACGAGGATCTGGCTCTGTAAAACCTTGTCTTTGTGCCTCACGAACCACTTCTGCAAAAGAAGTAGTGCCATCATAATTATTAAAAACAAAGTTCAAAGTGCCTGATAACACAGCCTGAATCTTATTAATCCAATCGCCACTCTTTATCAAATCATTTAAAGTACCAATTACTGGAAGGGCAGCACCCACGTTTGTTTCGAACAAATAAGGCGCATTGAAAGACTTAGAAAGGGCTTTCAGGTGTTTGTAATTTGAATAAGGCGAAGAAGCTGCTATCTTATTGCAGGCAACAATCGCAATACTCTTAGACAATATCTTATCATATAAACCAGCTACATCACCATTGGCAGTCACATCTACAAACACACTATTGCGCAAGTTCTTACTAATGATGGTGTGCAGGTAAGTGCCCAAGTTCATCGGCTCACTAGCTTGCAAGGCATCCTTCCAACTATCAAGTTCAATCTCGTTGCCATTATCAGCAAACAACATCCTCTTGCTAGTGGCAATACCCGTAATCCTTGCTTGAAGGTTATGATGAATCTTTAAGTAATCTTTTTGTTTCTTTATTTGCTCAATCAATTTACTACCCACATTTCCTGCTCCACAAATAAATAGGTTCAGTTGCTTGTAAGTGGTTTCGAAGAAGGCTTCGTGCAATACGTTTACAGCTTTTTTTACATCGGCAAAAGTTACCACGGCAGATATATTCCTCTCGGAAGAACCTTGTGCAATGGCCCGAATATTAACCCCATTACGTCCCAAAGCACTAAACATTTTACCGGCAATACCCGGATGGCTTCTCATTTTATCACCCACCAACGCAATGATAGAAAGGTCAGTTTCTACCTTCAATGGATCAACTTTTTTATTAGCCAACTCTATTTCGAATGCAGCATCAACAGCAGCTTTAGCCTTTTCAGCATCAGCGGTATTTACTGCCACACAAATAGAATGTTCGGAAGAACTTTGGGTAATCAAGATTACATTCACTTGAACTGCTGCTAATGCCTCAAACAAACGTTTAGAGAAACCAGGAATGCCTACCATTCCGCTTCCTTCCAAACTTAATAAGGCGATATGATTGATGCTTGAAATACCTGTAATAACGCTTCCTTCATCAGAAACTTGTGCATGAGAAACGTGTTCTATCAAAGTGCCAGCTTCTTCTGGTTTGAAGGTGTTTTTAATCCAGATGGGGATATTCTTATCCATTGCAGGCTGGATGGTAGGCGGATAAATAACCTTAGCGCCAAAGTGAGACAATTCCATTGCTTCACGATAAGAAGTAAAGGAAATGGTACGCGCATTCGGCACCCAACGTGGGTCGGCAGTCATCATGCCAGTTACATCAGTCCATATTTCTACCGACTCAGCATTGATGGCTGCGGCATAAATAGATGCTGTATAATCGCTACCACCTCTTCCTAGTGTAGTGGTATATCCTTTGCTATCACTTGCTATAAACCCAGGAGCGATAAATAATTTATGAGCAGATTTGCCAACAATTGCCTCTACATTTTCGGTAGTCTTAGCAAAATCAACTGCAGCAAAACCGTAATTACTGTTGGTGCTGATGGCTTTGCGGCTATCAATCCATTCAATAGGAGTACCCGAAGTTTGTATATAAAAAGAGATAATCTTAGAGGAAAGTAATTCGCCATAGCTTACTACCTTATCTTTAGTACGATCGGATAATTCGCCCAAACGAAACACGCCTTCACAAACATCTTCCAATTCGTTAAAGTGTTGTTTAACTGCACTGATGCAAGCACTTTGGTTGTTGATGGGCAATAAAGCTTGCACAGTTTCTATATGCCTTGTTTCTAATTCTACCAATATTTCTTTATAAGATTCATCCCCATTAGAGGCTTTAGTAGCCAAAGAGATAAGCGCATCCGTAACGCCACCGAGGGCAGATACCACTACAATTGCTTGGGTATATTGGGGTTGTTTTGCAATATTTACTACCTTCTTTATGTTTTCTGCATTGGCTACCGATGAGCCTCCGAATTTTAGAACTTTCATTAGTTAAAATATATTTTGTCCGATAAGTGAATGGTAAAAGTAAGTGTAAGTGGGCTTTGTAATTCTTTTGAGAGATATGACAGCGATAAGCCCATGTGATAATATGACAATTTGCAACCCCTAAAGGGTTGTAGTGAAAAGCGTTGTTGTAGCAATAGTAGATATTGCTATGGGGAATAATAATATGTTTTGCTGTCCTTTCATGTTAACGCCGCTAAGGTAATAGAATAAAGGGAATTATAAGTTATGAATTATAAATTATGAGTCAATGTAGTTTAGTTAAGGCAAATGTTTACAATACTATCTACCTCTGCGTACTTAGACATAATTAAATAAGTTTGAATTTAATAACACTGAAACAAAAACAATCGAACAATTTAAAGACTTGCTAATGTGGTTAAAACTAGAGGAAAAGTTTTCAGCAAGGAGAACACATTTTTGAAAGTATTTATAATATCCAATTCCCAAATCTTTCCCCAAATCCCCAGAGAGATTCTTGATTATCTACGATTTATAATTGAGGATATGCATTTGTTATATTTCATCAATTTTATAATTATAGCAATTAGTCTATTCCATAAAAAAATGTCAACCTCCTTAATGTGTAAGTGTTTATCTAGTTTTTAAAATTTTACGTAGGGAGACGTAAAATTTTACGTCAAACTACCCGTGCATTACGTTCAATACCCTCGTGCTTTACGTTGTTAGCCTGAAATTTCAGGTTCTTTAGGTAAAATTTTACGTCCTCATACGTAAAGTTTTACGTCTCACCACCTAAAGTTTTACGTCAAACTACCCGTGCTTTACGTCCTGGTACGTAAAGCACGGGTAGTTTGACGTAAAGCACGCACTTATCTGCCTAAAACTTGGATTATCTCTATCAAACGTTGTGGTCTTTTACCTATAACACGGGGTTATGCAACGTAAAGCATGGGGTTGCATGACGTAAAGGATGCACTTATCTACCTAAAAGTTGGGGTATCACAACCTAAACCGACCAGTTATATACCGATGATTAAATGATTTGAATAAAAAAATGATTGATTTCTTTGAATTTAAAGGAGTGGAACTTTTCATATTTTGCAAACAATTTCCTTTTTGATATAAGTATAAAAAATTTATGCAACCCTTATTTATCAAAATACTTTATCAATCCATAAACATGCTGATTAATCTGCGTCATTTTATCAGCTAACTGAGGATAAGGTTCGTAGTTTGTATTGATTAACCCCTTATTGGAATCTTTATTGGAGAAATCGGCAGCCGCATCATCAGGCGCATTATCCTGATAACGAAACCAATGCCAGCCCACACAATTCTTTATCTGCAATAAATCTAAACAGAAGTTTTGATAGTGCAAGCCACGGTCTTTCTGCGTTTTCACTAACCAGCCAGCACCAGTGATGTTGCCCATTTTACTGTCTTCACCCTTGGTATAAAACTCGGTGATGATAAACGGTTTCTTTAGCTTATTCCATTGTGCGGCATGTTTTGGTATAACAGCCCATTCACCGTAATAATTCATGGAAATTACATCCAAATATTGTTCAGCAGCTCCTAATATATAGTCATTGTTTTTTGCGGAAGAATGCAATCTACTACCAATATATAAATGGTTAGGATCGTTTTGCTTTATAACATCGCTTATTGTTTTATAATACAAATCGGCAACAAAACCAGAAAAAGCTTCCTTTTGATCTTTGGTAATATTGGCAGTATCTAGCTTATTATCTGCAACCCATTTAGCAGCAGCTTTATAAGCCTCATCAAATCCATCATTTATGTTGAGAAAAGATTTAATTAGGTTCTCTTGAAAAGTTAATTCATTATCAGAGAAGTGTCCAAAAAGATTAGGGTCATTTTTGTAATTAGCTAAATCTTTGGTTTTTTCTAAACAATAATCCTTGAAGTCAGCACTGAATATACATGCCAATTCTGGATAGTCTTTTTTGCCTAGTTTCTTTTTTTTCTTTTGAGAGAAATTACCCAATAAACTCAACTGAGTAGTGTAAACCAATGGCGTTTGAGGGTTCGCTTTATTATAAGCCCTAATTGTTTCTACATCAGACCATGAACCAGCGGTATTGAAGCCAGTATTGGTAAACAGTTTCTTGGATGCACTTATCCAGATTTCTTTTGAATGAAACTTTTCATCGAATGTTTTTTCATTACTTGGAGCTTTCCCGGGACGGATGCCATTTAGGCCAATGTTATAAAAGGGATGTCCATCAGGATCAATAATCCAAGAACGTCCGTCATTCTTTACGGTATAAAATAGACCAGTGGCTTTAAAAGTAGTCTCTTTATTACCACCATACTTATCAATATTATCATTAACTGCCCCCTTATACCCGGGTAATAATTCAACTGTTTTACAGCCGAACGTTTTCCAATCTGTATATTTAATTTCATGGTTGCTGTCTCTGTACCAGATTTTAGACTGTACAAAAACACTATCCTCTTTTTGTTGTGCATACGAAATAAGGACAATAAAACAACAACAAATCATCAGCAGAGAAACTTTTTTTATGGGAAGAAACATATTAATGTTTATTTAAAATTATATCGATTTAATTTCAGTGTAATTAAAAGGCACCTATCAACACAGACCTAGATAATTCAGCACTGATAGCAAATATATTCTTCTGTGATTCAATTTTCCTTAATATAAATTCCTATATCCAAAATCTTTTTATTTTCAATCCAGACATATATACTAACAAGGTTTAGCTTCTAAACTAACGATTCCGAAAAAAATTAACACATAGTAGTAATGATTACCTTATCGAAAAAACAATGATTATTAATAAACAAAATAGGGTTGAAAGTATTTACTACAATCAACCCTATCTATTTCGTAGCAGTTAGTGAATTCATTCAATATAACCGAATATCAAAAAAAATCTCATTTCTCAACTAAACATTAATGCATGCCTTGCCTAGAGACAATTATTTGCTTTTGACTCCATTTTATACCATTAAAAATCCTGACAGTATAAACATCACTTGGCAACTTTGAAATGTCAATTGTTTTTTTAATGGTATTCTTATCACAATTTATGGCAACTCTTTTCTTACCCATTTTATCAATTATTTCGATAGCTAAAATTTTATTTGCTAAAATTTCTTCAGAGGGAACCGAAATAGTTAACATAAAAGATGCTGGATTTGGAGCAATGATAAAATTGTCATTCAATGCAGCAACTCTAGCTAACTTCATTTTACAGCCACCAGTGATACTTATAGAATTGCTATAGTTATTGACTCCGCAATTGTTAGATATGGCACACTTTACTGTTTTTGTGAGATTGCAGGGTATGTAAAATTCAAAAGTATTATCCAGACTGCTTTGAAATAGCAAATTATTCGCATACCAATTATAGGTTGCTCCAGCAATAGGTTTTGCTGTGTAAGTAATGGTAGTAGGATCTCCTATTGCAGATGTTTGTTTAGCTGTAATACTTGGCGTAGGAGCACCAACAATTATAGGTTGTGTAAGTGTTTGTGCAGTACCACACAAATTAGATACAACGGCGGTTAGCGTTGCGCCCCCAATTGCTGTTTGCTGTAAGGTGGCATTGTTTCCCTGTTTAGTGATGGTTGCCACACTACTAGGCGTTAAAGACCAATCCACCGTGGAGGAACAGGTAAGGTTATTAACCAGAAAACTACCAGAATTGCAAACATTCACATTACCGCCAATACTTAAAGTGGGAAAAGTTAATGTAGTGGCAGCAATATTTGTATTATATGCGGATGTTCCAATATTTGCCGTGGCACTTACGTTGGAAAGAGTGTTAACACAAGCATTTGCAGATAACGTTATGCTTGGTGTGGTTGTGTTAATTGTAGCTGGTGCAGCAGCCCCATTTAATAACCAATTATTGTTAGCTCCTAAATTCCATGTGTAACCAGTAACTCCGGAAGAATTATTGACATTTGCAACTGTAAATGTTTGAGAAATTGCTGTGCCACACGCTTTAGTAAGAGTAGATGGAGAGAGCGAAAATTTTGGCGTAGCATTATTAATTGTTATACTGCTAATAGACACAGTGTTTAGGTTTGAATTTCCTCCAGACACCCAGATTAACATATATTGGCAAGTAGTACTTCCTATTGTAAATTGTGGAATATTGTATGTTGTATTTGAAGTAGGAACTAGATTTGAAGATTGACCTGAACCAAAAAGCGAATAGCTGTAAGCATTAGGGTCTGCAGTACAAGAGTTAGGATTGCTTGTAGGGTATTGGTTAAGGTTGGGTACTATTGCTGTTTTTAAAAATGTATTATTATCTCCTTTGGCGGTAATTGAGAAAGAGTAACTATTACCCGATAAAAAAGGATAACTTATATAAAATGCTGATGCACCAGGACTAGGTGTTGTTGTTAATATAAGACCATTGGAAGTATTAAACAGCACTCCCCCCGCCCACGAGTTATGTGTATATCCACTAATTGGTACTGGTGTGCTAAACACATTGCAAGCAGTAGTACTTAAATTACTTGCAAGGTAATTAAATGTAGTTGATTGCGATTTTACATGCGTAAATAACAGGCACGCAATCGCAATGAAAAGAGATTTTAAAATTGAATTTATCATTAATTGTCTTTTTCAAGATGAATTTGAAGACCTATGGATAAAAAAAGATTACTTATTTTATTTATATTCTGATTATTTGAAGGTTTTGTTAGTTCATAATTTCCAGTTATCTCAAGCCCTACAACGGAGTTTAAAAATATTACAGGTCCCGTCGTTAAAGTAAAAACATCAGATGAAATCTGTGAGGAAACATTAGCCAAAACACCAATTCTATGTAAATAAGAGCCTTGTGCCAATAGGTTTACCTGTTTTTCTTTTTTTAATAAATAATACCTTGCAAATGTTCCTAAAGCATACTCAGTTCCTGAATTTACATAGTAATTGGTCTTCAATCTGTCGTAAGAAAAGCCAATTAATGCTCCAGCAGCAAATCTGTCAAATAAAAAATATCCAACATTAGGCTTAATGCTAACATTAAAGTCTCTATAAGTTGTAGCAACAGTTGCGGTTTGAGAAGTTAAAGAAATTCTACCTGAACCACCAAGAAGCCAACTGTTTTTATCCAATTGAGCTTGGCTACTAACACAAATAACAGTAAATACAAACAAAAACAATCTAAATTTAACCATAGAATTCAAAGTTTATTTAATTTTTACCCCCTGTATCTCGCCATGGGGATTGTCAGCGTTATGTTTTTAAAGTGTTTCATAAATCCACCTCCTTTTTACTTTTTCTTTGAGTGTATTAGGGATTAACCTCTCGCAATTTGTAGCTACACAATATGTTTATGGCGGCAGCATTCTTTTTTACTGTTCCGATATATTCGTATTTTCTTACACAAAGGTGGCAGGGTAGATTGGATAAAACAATAGCTAAATTTAGCCTTTTTTTGAAACTTGCTTTAAATGACGGTTTTGTTATTTACTTTCGCACCGCAGAATTTACAACAAAACAGAATAACCATTATTTTATACAATTACCCATAAATGATAAAACTATGACAACAATAGCTTTTGTAGAAAACCATATAATGTTAAGAAATTTACTAGTTAGGAGTTTGGAATGCGAAATAGAAAACTGTAAGGTGCATGTTTATGATAACGGGCTAGACTTTGTATCTCGTTTTCCAAACCAAAACTACACTCCTTCGATTGTACTGATGGATATTAGAATGCCTGAAATGAATGGCTATGAAACTACCAAATGGATAAAAAAACACTATTCGAACATCCCTGTTTTGGCTTTATCAGATTTAGACGAACCTAGGGCATTGGAAGCCATTATTGAAAGTGGTTCCGATGGATTCACAAGCAAATCGAGCTTCAACATTATTGGGAGAATACCTACCATTATTAACCAAATTATTGGAGGCAACAGCTACTTTGAAAATGCTGAACAATATCATAAAGTAAAGGGAAAAATGAATGCCGAAAGCAAAAAAAGTAAGGTGGGTATCAATGCCATATCCGATGTTGAAATGAAAGTGTTACGCTGCTTGCCTTCCGACAAAAGGCCTATTAAGCAAGCAGAAGAGTTAAATATGTCTGTACATACCTTCAACAATCATTTGAAAAGTATTAAAACCAAAATTGGTAATAAAACATCTAAAATGCTCATTGTACTTGCACATAAGCTTGGGTTGATTGAATTGTAAAAAGCAAAAAAAGTTACTTCAATGTATTTTAATTTCTTAAAGTAAAAAAGTGTAAAGATTTGCCTGATTTGAATCTCTTAATTACTCATAACTATATAACATCTTTTACCTATACTCTTTCAGCTCAGAAGATTTGGATAAGCCTTGGTTCGGCCGTTTGAAATCTTCGTTTTTCCTCAAATGACTTAGGCAACTATACTAAAAGAAATAAGTAGAAAAATCCGCATTTAACATTCTCGATGATTTTTTTGAAGAAGAATTGATAAAACAACATTCATTACTCATTTTTGATAAATCGGTAAAAATGGTTCGAAAATCATGGAATTGAATGGCATGAATTTAGCTAAAATTACCTACTCATTATTTTTTTCAACAAAATACAAAATGGATTATATGCAAAAATGCCATGAAATACTTAGAAGATTACTTTCATAAACAATCCCGCTGATAATGTTTTTACTGAAATAATCATCTCTTTTTTTAGTTTAACTACTTAAAAACAAATGACTATTTGCTATTTGACTATTTAATTACGCCTTATCAAGTACCATAACGTTTTTATTTTGATTTTACCGCATAAAAATATTTTAATAAACAGTTTGCCGTTTCAAATTGGTTACAAACTATGGAGTAATTAACAAAAAGGAACATAAGGATTTTAGCGTTTGTGATTATTTTGTATAATTAACAGATTACATTATAATTCTTAGTTTCCCTTGATTTTTCTGGTGTATTCTGGGTTAAAAGATTTTGTACCCCAATATGAACGAATAAACTGTGTAGTTGGAATACCAATAAACATAGTTATAAAGTAAATCCCTGTTAGGTTCAACACGAAATTCAACACTTAATTTTCTATTATGGGCATATCCAATTCCATATTGCAATCCGTTTTTACTTGCTTTCAGTTCAAGATAGGATTCATTGTTTGATTGAAATGTGGAGCCGAGTTCAAAATTAAACAGATAGGAAACATTGACAAAAATTTTGGATTTGTCACTCATAAAAAAAGAATGCCTGACACCAATTGGTAATTCAATGGCTTTATAATTAGCATCATAAGTTTCTCCATAGCCATTTTTTGCAGACGCTTTGTAGCTTTGGAAAGTAGGTTCAATTAGCAAAGCCCACTTGTTTTTATTAAAAGGCATATCGAATTCCCCTTCTACCCCAAACCTTACACCCATCTTGTTACCAAAAGACGCAGAAATTGCGGGCGTCTCACTATTTTTTACTGAAAAACTACTCAGCGTAATTCCAGGCCTCAGAGAAAGATTAAATAAATACTTTTTTGTTTTAACACTGTCTTCACTACTAACCGAAGAATTATTGTTTGCTTGATTATATGCTTTAAACAATTTTACTAACCCATCAGATTTGTATTCAGTATTTTCAATATCACCCATAGAAATGTCAGCACATTGCAAGCTTTGCCACAACTGCTCCTTGTATTGCAGATTTTTTTTTATAAATTCATCCTCTCTATAACTTTTGTAAATGAGTTGCTTAATACTTGAAGTATCTACCGAATAGAAGTATCTGGTTAATCCACCCTCTTCATAGTAATACAAAGATGCCTTGCCACCTATCAAAAATTTTAAAAATAAAGTGTCTATTTTAAACTGAGGTTCTTTATAAAAGCTCATATTTTCAATTACCTCACTCGATCTATCTATTGCCACTCGAAACCTCTTATAAGTAGCTTCATTATAAACACCAAATTCGGCCACGGAATCTAATGAGGTATTAACAGCAGAAGCGTCTACAGATACTTTGTACGTAAATCTTCGAGGATTGTTTCTCCAATCAATATTCTTTATTAAACAATTTTGCTTTTTCCCTCCGTTAAAAATAACGTAACCGCGCTCATATTTAATTTGAGAAAAGGAAGAAATACCCCAGGCGACAATAATTGAGGTAAAGAGTAACTTTTTTTTCATAGTATTTTAAATTAATTAAGAATTCAGTATTAAATTCCTTGGCTATTTCATTTTAATTGATAATTGCAAATAAACAACATCGAAACTTGTTCACAAAATCTAAAATAAAGTAGCATTACATAAACAAAAGAGGGAAAAAACAGTAGACATACTAAACAAATTACCCATTTTTATACCCATTCTTTGTCAACTAAATGTGTAAATCCCTTCTTCAAATGCGTATTCTTTGACTTCAGTCTTTGCAGATATTTGCTATTAAGGAATTTATTAAAAAAGATGTTTATTTCTGTTAAACAAATTAGTAAAAAAATAGCCCCTTAACTTTATCGACTTCATAAAAAGAGATATGTACGATTTATTTTTTCAGAAACTCAACGAGAAAATTAGTTTTACTGCCGAAGAGCAGGCAATTATTAGTAGTTATCTCACTACTAAAAAATTGCGTAAGAAGCAGTATTTATTACAAGAAGGAGATGTTTGCAAAACAATAGCCTTTGTGCAAAAAGGAGCGTTAAGAGCATACTCTGTTAATGAAA
This sequence comes from Chitinophagaceae bacterium, assembly GCA_947447825.1. Classification (GTDB taxonomy): domain Bacteria; phylum Bacteroidota; class Bacteroidia; order Chitinophagales; family Chitinophagaceae; genus Parasediminibacterium. The sequence continues at coordinate 27,356 of CANFLL010000058.1, forward strand.
AAGGGGTGGAAAATGTATTGCAATTTGCCTTGGAAGGTTGGATTATTTCAGATTTATATAGCTTCATGACAGGCGAACCAGCCACATATTATATTGATGCCATCGAAGATTGTGAATTGTTATTAATTACTAAAGCAGCCCAAGAAGAAGTTTTTGCAAAAGTGCCAAAATATGAAACCTACTCGCGAATGCAGATTACAGGAGCTTACCTAGCCATGCAAAAAAGAATAACATCATTGCTTAGTCTGAGTTTAAATGAGCGTTATTTAAATTTCATAAACATATATCCCAACATTGTTCAACGGGTACCACAACACATGGTTGCCTCCTATTTAGGATTAACACCAGAAACTGTCAGCAGAATCAGAAAAAGGCTCTCAGCAAAATGATTTCATTGACTATTATCAACGTATTTTCTTGCTTAAAGTCAATGGGGTAAAGTTTATTAACAATATAATTTTGCATTATTAAATAAAATAAAATAATAACGCGATGAAAAAATTAGTGGCAGTAGCAGCATTTTTAGCAAGTGGCTTTTCAGTGCTAGCACAAACAAAGTGGTCAGTAGATCCTGTACATTCAACTTTAGGGTTTTCATTAAAGCATTTAAGTATTTCTGAAGTAAACGGAAATTTCAAGAAATTTGATGGAAGTTACACATCATCTAAACAAGATTTTAGTGATATAAAAATTGTGTTTAACATTGAAGCGGCAAGCGTTGGAACTGGCGAAGACAAAAGAGATGAACATATTAAAGGGGATGATTTTTTTAGCGTTCAAAAATATCCGTCTTTAAAATTTGAAAGCACTTCATTAAAGAAAATAAAGGGAAATAACTATCTATTATCTGGCAAATTAACTATTAAGGATGTAACCAAAGACGTAAAATTCAATGTTGTTTATGGTGGTGCGGCAAAAGATCCTTGGGGTAACAACAGAGCAGGATTCTATGCTACAACAGTGATAAATAGGTTCGATTACAACATTAAATATGATGCAACTGGATTAGCTGTAGGAAAAGATGTTACACTCAAGCTGAACTTAGAATTTATTCAAGCAAAATAAGCAACTATACAAACAAAGTTATTAATTACCACAAAAGCTAAAGAGACCCATGTTTTCTTTAGCTTTTGTGGCATTTAATATTATACAAATTATATGGTTGTTCATAAAATAAAGCAAATTTTAGCCATTTCAGAATTAGAGAAGCGCTTGCAAAACAGGTAAATTTGGATATAGCGTATTGTATATTTAAAGTGAAAAATTGAAATTAGATACTGAGCATTAAAAGGGAAGTTATGAAAAAATGTAATGTGTAATAATTTGTAAGATTCTATTAATGGAATATCCTAACAATTAAAAATAAAATTTTATGATCAATTTGCATCGTTAAATAGAGTTAATTGTAAACAGGTTTTCAATACAGGACAATAGTAAAGAGAATATTTACGTATTAGAATTTTAACAAAGTTATATACTACAGATATTATTTAAATGCAAACTCTATTTGTTCTTCATCCAGAAAGAGTTACCAAGAAACTCTACGACTACAAATAAATATAACTACACCTATGAATTTAGATTCTGTTAACCGACATTAGCTGACTTGCCTATTTATTGGGGGCGTTTAATTATGCAACAAATCGAGGGGCAATGAGGACACTTTTATTTTTGGAAAGGTATCATAGTTGTTGATTATTAAAAAACTACAAAGACCTTTTTAAAGTGTGGAAATCTATTATGGGTAACAATCAAGCAGATGATAAGATGTACATCTAACGATTTTAGTATTAGAATATAATTATTTTATTACTAAACACTAATGATTAAATAACCTGTGCAAAATTAAAATTTACGTTTAAGGTATATTATTTAAAAATCAAAATCACATGTATGATTCTAATAAAACTTAAAAGTTATATTTAGAGTATAAAAAATAAGTAAAAAAATGGCAGTATAACAAAAAAGCCCAATTAGTGTATTACTAATTGGGCTAAAAGAATATGGCGACTACCTACTCTCCCGGCATAATGCGAGTACCATCGGCCATGGGGGGCTTAACTTCTCTGTTCGGAATGGGAAGAGGTGAACACCCCCGGCAAAATCACCATAAGAATGTAAAAGTTATACGTTTTTAGTTTTACGTTATATGTCTCTTGACTTACACTTATGACTAACAAATTACAACTCAATAAGATAACATATCGGGAAAGAAATCTAATACAAGAAATAAAAAATAAAGCTTACGGGCAATTAGTACTACTCGGCTTTGTTGTTACCAACTTTACACCTATAGCCTATCAACGTCATAGTCTCTGACAGCCCTTAAAAGTAAACTCATCTTGTGGAAGGTTTCTCGCTTAGTTGATTTCTGCGTTTTTCCTTGCCGTAAGTAG
>CANFLL010000059.1 GCA_947447825.1 Chitinophagaceae bacterium
GTTATCTTTTTCGCAGCTAGCAACTCTACTTTCTCTTTCTTAAACTCGGTACTAAAATGTCTCACCTCTCGAAGTTTTACCTCCATAAAAATACGTTTTCTGAAAAGTTATCAACCAACTTTGAGTCAACCTATTTCATGAGACCTCATAACCAGAATTAAATTTAACAATTTACGGTTTCAAGAGGAATACTTCTCACTCTTTACTTTTCAATTTTTCACTTTCTTAATCTATATCAATCATCTTCAAACAAACTGCACTAGAAATAGGTATGGGTTGACTAGTTGGCGTTAATATTCCTGTTTTAAGATTGCGTTTAAATAGGGTGATATAATCGGACTTTTGATGCCCTATCAATAACCAATTACCGGATGGGGTTATACAAAAATTGCGAGGCATGATTCCGCCAGTGTTTTGCACATTTATTAATTGCAACTTACCACTTTTGTTGTTGATCCTAAACGTAGCAATGCTATTGTAGTTGCCCCTATTAGTGGCATATAAAAAATTTCCATCTGGAGATAAATGGATGTCCGCACTTCCTTTATCGGAATTATTAGTGCTATCGGTGCTGATAGTTTGTAATAACTTTAAACTATTTTCACTATAAGCAAAAACATCTATCGTTCCAGCTAATTCATTTATAACATACATAAACTTATTATTAGGCGAAAAAGCAAGATGCCTTGGCCCATTACCACTAGCACTTTTTGTTACCGAATCATTGCCTTGTGAAAGTGGAAAAGGGTAAGCATTAGGATTGAAAGAGTATCTATTTATTTTATCTGTGCCTAAATCATTAGTAAATAAATACTTTTCATCTGGCGAAAAAACAACAGTATGTACGTGTGGTTCTTGTTGGCGAGACTTGTTTGCACTACTTCCTATATGCTGAATTAGTTGCGAAACCGTATCTAAGCTGCCATCATATTTTACAGAAAAGGCAGAAAGACTTCCTCCTTTATAATTGGCGGTAAAAACCCACTTCCTACTCGCATTCACAGCAACATAACAAGGACCATTACTTTTAGTAGGTTGCCTATTAATGAAAGTTAATTCCCCATTATTACTATTGAACCTATAGGCAGAAACAGCACTGGTATTGTCTGCGCCCCCTTCTTTTACTGCATACATAAACTTGTGATTGTGGCTAATGGCCAGATAGGAAGGATTATCAGTTTTTGCTTTGCTTATAAATGTGGCATTACCATCCTCTTCATTGAACTTATATACATAAACACCCTCGCTTTTTGTATTGGTGTAAGTGCCAATGAACAGATAGTATTGCTTGGATTGTGCCAAACAAATACTAACAATAAGGAGGTTAAAAGCTATAAAGAGTGTACGCATGATAGTGTGTGGCATAAAAATGAATAATAGAAACGCTTTACCGTATTCTTTTGTTTGTATTAGCTGTTCTACTCTTTTGCTTTGATGGGCTGGTAAATGGTAAATGTTCCTTTAATAACATCCTTTAGATTGAAATCAGAAAGCCCTACTTTCTTTCCAAAATCGCTTGTGTTCTGGTGTGCTAAAACAAATTGCTCCTTGTCTTTTACTTCATAAATGATTGCTGTATGGTGTTCCATTATTGAAGTTATAGTTTTATTTCCGCTAACTGTTTTCACTACAACACCTTCAAACTGTATGATGTCTCCAGGATAAATACAATCTTTCTGAATATCCACTACCCTACCAAAACCGTACATCTTATCCCATGTAGCACCAAGTTGATTTAATGGTTCGGCTGCTAAATCCCAACATTCACCTCTTGCCACTTTTTTACGCAGATTGTCATTTACATATTGAATAATTCCTTTGTTTAATGGAGGAATATCGCCACTATCATAAAAATGCTTACTAAGAGAAAAAGAAGAAAATACAATGATTGCTAATAGAGCAGCGGCTACTTTCAATTTCATATAAATTTTAAGTGAAAATAAGAGAATATTGATTCCAACTTATTTTGTAGCTATTGTATTTTATGTTAAGGTTTAAATTTTATGCTCCGAGATGAAGAACTGCTAAGGTGAACTAATCAATTGTAATGATTGACTTTAATAAAAAAGTAACGATTTGCTAACAGTGAGCTTTTCAGTTTTTTATGACAATCATTTTTACTTTGCAGTCTTAAAATTTAAACTTAAAAAATCATAGTTATGCAAACATTAGAAGTAATTAAAGAGGGAAGTAAAGGTATTGCAGTAATAAAATGGCAACAATTTCTCATTGGTCAAGGATATACTATTGGTAGTGCCGATGGTCTTTTTGATGAAGAAGTAGCGGATGCCACTGCGGACTTTCAACTTAAAAACAACCTAATCCCTAATGGTATTGTGGGCAACTTAACGTATGCTGCGGCGGTGAACTACGGTTTTGTAATAGCATTAGAAATTGCCAGTTTTCAAGGGATTAGCCTAAATGCAACTGATGGATTAATTGAATGGGATAAAGTAGCGGCAAACCCGAACCTAACCATTGGCTTCACGTATTTAAAAGCAACAGAAGGAACTAAAATTATTGATTCATCTTACGAGGCCAATAAAAAATATGCGCTACAAAATGGCTTATTGGTTGGTTCAACACATGTTTTTAAAACCGATGAATCTGGCAGCGAGCAAGCCAAACATCTACTCAACACTATTAACAACATAGAAGAAGGAATTCTTGCGCCCTCCTTATATTTTGCCCCAGCCACATTAGATAAAAACAATGTGCAAACTGTAATTGCTGAATTGCACGCATTTATTGATGAGGTAACCAACACGTTGGGCATCTCCCCTATCATTTATACTAACTACAACTCTTGGGTTAATCTTTTAGGTAACCCTATAGAATTTAATGAATATAAACTATGGATTGGGGAATATGCACCCTCATTCCCTAAAATGTTTGGTGGATGGACAGAATGGGCTTTATGGCAATATACCAATACGGGTTTTGTAACGGGTATTCCACATACGCATGTTGCCATTACTAAATATAACATCAATAGTAGATTGATTTAATAAAATGCACCCATTTATTCAGGCAAATAAATGGGTGCATTTCTTTTATTCAACATGTATTTGGATGAATGATTGAAGAATTCGGGTTAAAAAAGGGAGTATAATGAAGGCAAATAAGTAGTCACCTTTAATAAAAGTCCCTTTTATACAAACATCTTTGCGCCCTTAATTTCTAACTTATGTTAAACCATAGCGGAACTCTGTGAAAACGACGCTGTGTTCTCTGCGGTTATTTTTTTCATTAACTAAAATGGTATTGTTTCATAAATAGTCAAGTATTCTTCGTTAATCATTAATGATCTCCGCTAGTTTTCAAGGGTATGTAAATTCAATCATTAATGTTCTGCGCTAGATACCAACCGATGTAATTTTAATCATTAATGATCTCCGCTAGATACCAAGGGTATGTAAATTCAATCATTAATGTTCTGCGCTAGATACCAACCGATGTAATTTTAATCATTAATGATCTCCGCTAGATACCAAGGGTATCTAAATTCAATCATTAATGTTCTGCGCTAGATACCAACCGATGTAATTTTAATCATTAATGATCTCCGCTAGATACCAAGGGTATGTAAATTCAATCATTAATGATTGCAGCCAGATACCAACCGATGTAATTTTAATCATTAATGTTCTCCGCTAGATACCAAGGGTATCTAAATTCAATCATTAATGATTGCAGCCAGATACCAACCGATGTAATTTTAATCATTAATGATCTCCGCTAGATATCAAGTCGATGTAAATTCAATCATTAATGATTGCAGCCAGATACCAACCGATGTAAATTCAATCATTAATGTTCTTAGCCAGACCTATATTGTTTTGGATAATGGAGAGTGCTTGAGAATTTTTTAGCTTAATATAACAATCTTTTTTATTAATGTTTGAAAATAAAAAAGGTACTTTACCGCAAATATTGATTTGATGAAAAAAATTTTATTCTCCCTACTTCTGGTTAGTACTTTACAGGTTGCGAAGGCACAAGAAAGTTATAATGACCATAGAAAGTCTTTGGAAGAAAGTAAAAAAGATAGTGACCCTGAAATACATGGATTTGATGCAAGCAGAATATTTATTGGTGGAAGTGGAAGTTTAGGCTATGGTTCGTATCAAGATGGGGATAATAATTCTAACAATACTTTCAACATTGGGGCAATTCCCGATATTGGCTATTCACTGACAAACTTTGTCGATGTTGGACTTTCTTCTAGCTTTAACTACAGCTCAACAGTTTATCCAGGATTAGATGCAAAACAGATAATTACTTCATATAGTCTAGGTGCGTTTATAAGGATATATCCAATGAACAATTTCTTTATTCAGTTGATGCCAGAACAAGACTGGGGAACTAGGAAACAGATATTTCCAGGTCAAACTGACATAATTAAAATAAAAAGCAATTGTTTTTTGGCAGGCATTGGATTAACACAAAGGGTTATAGGCGAAAGCTATTTTTACACCTTAATCATGGTTGATTTGGGAAAAGATAGATTTTCACCTTATAACTCTTACAATTCTAGTACAGACCAAGTTTATAGAATTCCCATAGCTAGGGTTGGCTTTAACTTTTATCCTTTCCGTAAGTGGAAAATATAATCTCCACCGTGTCCACAACGGTTAATTTATCTTTCCAGTTGCCATGAATGAATCCTTGTTGTTGAGAATATTCAAGGTGTGCTAATAGATGATTATAATAACCTGCTGTATTGAGTAGGATTACTTTTTTTGAATGTATATCTAAGGAATTCCATGTCATTATTTCAAATAATTCATCGAGCGTTCCATTACCACCTGGAAGAATTATTGCCGCATCGCAGAATTCGTACATCATTCGTTTCCTTACGTGCATGTCTTCTACTTCATGTAGTTCGGTGATGTTTTGATGACCTTTTTCCCATTTAAATAATGCCTTAGGAATTACGCCAGTTACCTTTCCTCCATTTTGCATAACACTATCGGCAATAGCACCCATCATCCCCACACTCCCACCTCCATATATTAACGTAATATCCTTTTCTGCCATCCATTTACCAAGCTCTATTGCCTCGGTTTCGAACAATGGATTATTCCCCAATTTACTTCCACAAAAAACTGCGATCCTTTTAAACATAATCTGATAATTGTAATTTACAATTCTTCAAACATACATATTGATTTTAATATAGCATAAAGTTAGTAGTGAGTGGGGAGTGTTTAGTGATGAATGGAGGGTGGTGAGTGAATAACATATTTAGCCCTGTTTTATTTACCTTTACAGCCTTATGCAGCTACCCATTAGTTATACAAAAAATAAAACAATACAAGGACTACGTTATCATTTTTTTTCTAAAAAAGAAATTAAAGCTTTGCTAATCATTGTAAACGTATTTGCCATAATAGCAGCAATCCTATTCTATTCAAACAAAATTCGCCCAGAACCATTGTTACTATTTAGCTGCATCTGGATGATTATGATGATTAGTGTGTGGTTTATTCTTCCTTATAGCATCTACAAACAATCGACTACTTTTAACGAATCCTTCATTTTGTTTATTAATGAATCGGGCCTTAGATTAGATAATGAAAGGGGGTATGTAAACTGGGCATGGAATACCTTTTCCAAATATTTTGAGAGTCCTAATTTTATTCATCTATACTTTGATGAGAAATCTTTTTTCTTAATACCTAAAGACAATATTGACAACGAAATACTGGAGAACCTAAGAGAATTATTGAAAAGAAAAATAGAGTTTAATTAGTTGGTTGAGGTTTGTTGGAATTTTGAACTAACCTCAACCAACTAAGCATTAAAATCTTACTGCTAATCTGAATTGAATGGGGGCGCAATGCCTAGCCTCTACATTACTCTTGAAAGCATTTCGGTGAAAATTATTATATACACAAATATTCTCACCTACGTTACAATATACTTCTTGGTAAGATTCATTAATATAAAAGCCATGAGGTAAAACCTCTGAACTTACCCATTGGCCACGAAATGGAAAGGTATAAAGACGATTTACAGGGTTGTAATAAACGTTTGCAGATGGATAATAAAAGTAACCAACTCGCTGTGGCTGACGATATTCTCGGTTGTAAACTATCCTTGGTTCATTGCGCGCATATTCTCTATCATTGCGATAATAATTTTCATGTTCCTCTCTTCGTTCATCAAGGCAATAGTCTCTTTTATTTTCTTCCCCACGATAAACTATTCTCTTTTCTGAATGATGATAGTTTCTGCTATCCACCTCTCTACCTCTCTCCCATCTTTGTGCGGTGGCATTCAAAGCAAAAAAGGTAGTTATTAATAAACCAGTTGTTGTAATAATCTTTTTCATTTTATGTTATTTAAGTACACAAAGAATAATTCCAACTGTATGCCAATTTATTTGAAACTAAAACCCTCACAATTTCTTAACATTAATTTGTTTGACTGATTAACCTAATATTGCAGCCGAAGAAATAGATGTTAGTTGTTAGTGGTTTGTGGTTTGTGGTTAGTTTTATCAACCTCCAATCTCTAATTACTAATAACTGATAACTAACAACTAAAAAGATATGAGTAAGAATTTATTAATTGTAGAGAGCCCTGCTAAAGCAAAGACTATAGAGAAGATTTTGGGAAGCGATTTTGAAGTACGTAGCTGTTATGGCCACATTCGCGACTTGGAGAAGGATGCTATGGGTATTGACCTTAATAACAATTACCTACCTCGCTATATTGTTCCCGATGATAAAATTAAGGTGGTTAATGAACTGAAATCAATGGCTAGAAAATCGAAAGAGGTTTGGCTGGCATCGGATGAGGATCGTGAAGGAGAAAGCATTAGCTGGCATTTGGCAGAAGTGCTAGGTCTTAATCCTGCAACTACTAAAAGAATAGTTTTCCATGAGATCACTGCACCTGCCATTAAGAAAGCGGTAGATAATCCACGGATCATTAATATGAACTTAGTTAATGCCCAGCAAGCTCGCCGTGTATTGGACAGATTGGTAGGTTTTGAATTGAGTCCTGTTTTATGGCGCAAAGTGCAACCAAGCCTAAGTGCAGGTCGTGTTCAAAGTGTTGCAGTAAGACTAATTGTAGATAGAGAAAGAGAAATAAACCATTTTAATGCTGTTAGTTCTTATAAAATTGATGCGTTCTTTATTGCAAAAGACATTAATGGCAAACCAGTTACTTTTAAAGCTGATGGTCCTAGCAAAGTAAATACTCAACAAGAAGCTAGACAATTTTTGACTAGCTGTTTCAATGCAAAATATACGGTGGAAGGAATTGATGTAAGACCAACCAAACGTAGTCCCGCTCCACCATTCACCACCTCTACTCTTCAACAAGAAGCTTCGAGAAAACTGGGTTATAGCGTAAGCAAAACAATGCTATTAGCACAGAAACTATATGAAAGCGGTAAGATTACCTATATGCGTACGGATAGTTTTAACCTAAGTGAAACAGCTTTGGCTGACATTAGCAAAGAAATAAATACGGCTTATGGTAACAAATACAATCAGCCACGCAAATTTAAAAATAAGAACGAAAGCGCACAAGAAGCACACGAAGCCATCAGACCTACTTATATGAACAATCATACGGTAGAAGATTTTGATAGTAAACGTTTGTATGAATTGATTTGGAAGCGTACAATAGCTAGCCAAATGAGTGATGCGGCGTTTGAGAAAACGACTGCCAAGATTAGCATCAGTACCAATCAGGAGACTTTGAATGCCAGTGGGGAAGTGATGAAGTTTGATGGTTTTTTGAAAGTGTATTTGGAAGGAAAGGATGAGGAAGATGATGATGATACAGAAGGAATTTTGCCTCCATTGACAGTGAAGCAAGTGCTTGACTTTAAAGAAATGACGGCAGCAGAGAAATATACTCGCCCGAATGCACGATACACAGAAGCCGCATTGGTGAAGAAGATGGAAGAACTAGGAATTGGTCGTCCATCTACTTATGCACCCACGATTACTACGATTGAAAAACGTAAATACGTTGAAAAGAAGGATAAGGAAGGGATTAAAAGGCAAGCTGGGTTGCTTAGATTGACTGCTAAAAACGAAATTCAACAAGAAATTATCATGGAGAATGTTGGGGCAGAGAAATCCAAACTCTTCCCAACTGACTTAGGAATGGTGGTGACAGACTTTTTAAACCAACACTTTAATAAGGTGATGGACTTTAGTTTTACTGCTAAGATTGAACAAGAATTTGATGAAATAGCCCTAGGCAACACCAAATGGGCTAGCATGATTGATGGTTTTTATAAACCTTTTCACCTGAACATTGAAACGACACTTGAAACGGCAGAGCGTGCAAAAGGAGAAAGAGAACTAGGCATTGATCCAACCTCTGGTAAGAAAGTAGTGGCAAGAATGGGACGCTATGGGCCAATGGTACAGATAGGTGAAACATCATCTGATGAAGCTAAACCTCGCTTTGCTAAATTAAAATCAAGCCAAAGTATTGAAACCATTTCTATGCAGGAAGCGATGGATTTGTTTCAATTGCCGAAGAGTATTGGAGAATATGAAGGTGAAGAACTGATAGTGAACGTTGGGAAGTTTGGTCCTTATGTGAAATATAAAGATCAATTTGTTTCTCTAGCTAAGACAGATGATCCTATGGAACTTACCATTGAGCGTGCTATTGAATTAATAGCAGGAAAGAATCTGGCTGATGCACCAATAGGTTCTTATGAAGATAAGCCCGTAACAAAAGGGAAGGGACGTTTTGGTCCTTTCATTAAATGGTCAGATTTGTATATCAACATACCAAAAGGATATAATTATGATTCATTATCTCAAAAAGATATTGATGAATTGATTGAAAAGAAACTAGAGAAGGAAGCAAACAGGTTTATTCAACAGTGGCCTGCCGAAAAGATAACTATAGAGAATGGACGTTGGGGAGCTTTTGTACGTTTTGGCAAATTGATGCTAAAACTTACTGGAAAGCCAGGTGGGGGAAAATATACACCTGAGGAAGCAGCAGTTTTGTCATTGGAAGAAGTGAAGTCGATGATTGAACAACAAGTGCCGAATGCATTTGCTAAGAAACCAGCGGCAGTGAAAACAATGAAGCCAACAAAGGCTGCGGCAGCAAAAAGAACAGTAACGAGTAAGAAAAAACTTTAGTGATTAGTGATTAGTGATTAGCGATTTATCAATAAACACTAATCACTATTTTTTAATTTCACATTAATCTATATAACTTTCCTGGCAAGCATACTAGGATGTTTTGTAATTCGAGATTTAGCATTGCCACAGCTACAGAACTGCTACTTAGCTTTGATGTTAGGTAAATTTCGTCAATATGTACTATCTCTTTAGATTCGAGTATTGTAACGATGGTCAGTTCTTCGGGGGTGAGTTCAATAAACAATTCTCTTTGTTTTTTTGCTGTAACCTTCTTTTTTTGCCAGCCCAATACTTCCATCATTTGTTCTGTGTTTGAAAAAATAGCTGCCTTATTTTGCTGAATTAGTTTATTACAACCAATGCTTCTTGTATCAGTTACCCTCCCCGGAACCGCAAATAGATCTCTATTGTAATCATAGGTAAGTTCTGCAGTTATCATACTGCCCCCTTTTGCAGCAGTTTCAATAACAATTGTTCCGTCTGCCATTCCTGCAACGATTCTGTTTCTTCTTGGAAAGTTATGTTTATCTGGTTTTGTGAATCTTGGAAACTCAGTTAATAAACCACCATTTTGTAACATATCTTTTGCCAAACTAGTGTGTTGTGGCGGATAAATTGTGTTTAATCCATGTGCAAGAACACCAACAGTTGCTAAATCATTTTGCAAAGCAGCTTTATGCGCAATTGCATCTATTCCAAAAGCCATTCCACTAATTATCAGTACATTTTGTGCTGCTAGCTCCTTCACAATTTGTTCAGTTATTTGTTTGCCATAATCGCTATTAATTCTTGTGCCCACTATGCTAATTATTCTGGCAGTATTTAAATCGGCTGTACCTCTATAGTAAATAACAGTTGGTGCATCAAAACAATTGAGTAATCGTTTAGGATAAGACGGATCTGTTAAGCATAAGATGTTTATATGATGAAACTGACAAAAAGTTATTTCATCTTCAATAGATTTAAAATCGGAAAACTTTTTAATTGCATTGGCTTTAATCAATCCAAAACCTTCTACTGCTGCCAAGGATTTTAATGGGGTTTTAAAAACAGCATCCGCAGTACCAAATTGTTCAATTAATTGTTTTGCCTGAACGGCTCCGATGCCATTAACCTGAGTAAGTGCAATTGTATAAAGTGCATCGTTTTCCATATTGAATGAAGGTAGGCTATTAGTTAATGGTTTTGATTTACCACCACTTTAATAACTTATCACCAGCATTTCAGTACGTCTATTAATTGCCCTTCCTGCTTCTGTGTCATTGCCAACAATGGGTTTGCTTGCACCAAAACCTTTATATTGCAATCGATTATCTGCAATGCCTTTTTCTTTAAAATATTGGGTTACAGACATTGCTCTTTTGGTAGAAAGTAGCAGATTATCAGCACTGTTTCCAATATTATCTGTATGACCATAAATGGCTATTTTAAGCGAGGGATTTTCTTCAAGTATTTGCAAAATCTTATTCAGTTCGGCTTTACTTGATTCATTTAATTTGAAATCATTTTTATTAAAATGAATATTATTCAGAACCATTGATGCATTCACTTCAATTGGTTGCAAATAAATATTCTGGTGATAGGTGCTATCTGGAGCTTTATTGGAAAGGCTATAAAGCTTACTATAAAACAAATATCCTTTTCTGTTCACATTAAACAAAAAGTCCTTTCCAGATGGTAAGGTAATAAAGTAGTATCCAGTCTCGTCAGTTTGCACCAGCATTAAAGGCTTTCCGGTGGTGTTATCAATTAGTTCCACATTACAAGGTAAGCCCTTTTTAGTTTTATCATCATAAACAAATCCCTTGATAAAAACAGTTTTAAATGGTCGAATATCTTCCCTAAGCTCAAAGTGGTATAAGTCGAGGCCTCCCTTACTATCGCTTCTGTCGCTGGCATAATAGGCATCAAAACCATTGGGAGCAACCGTCATGCTACCATCATTTTCAATAGTATTGATTGGGAAGCCTAAATTCTCTGGGTTACCCCAAACGCCTAAACTATCTTTTCTGACTATAAAAAGATCAGTGCCACCATAACCCGGCAAGCCACTTGAGGTAAAATAAAGCGTCTGATTATCGGCATGAATAAAAGGTGCTTGTTCATCGCCTTTCGTATTTATTGCTGCTCCCAGGTTAATTGCAGGTCCCCATTTACCACGAACATCGCGATAGCATACATATAAATCTGTTCCGCCAAAACCTCCAGGTCGCTTACTACTAAAATATAAAGCTCTTTTATCAGGACTCAAACTAGGCGTACTCTCCCAATATTCACTATTAATATTTTGCCCCATATTTTCAGGTTCACTCCATCCATTTGAGGTGTAATAACTTATAAACAAGTCATAGTCGCCATACGTTTTTCCAGAAATATTACCCGCAAAAATCATCCATTCACCATCCATCGAAACTGTTAGAGCCCCTTTAAACATTTCTATATTCAGATCTCCGGGAATCTTCTCTGCTTTGGTAAAATGTAGTGCATCTATCATTCTACTCCTATAAAAGTATTCACCACCATTCTTTGCAATTCTTGAAAAAACAAGCAAACTATCGTCAACACTTAGTGTGGGTAAATATTCTGAATAAGCAGTATTCACATTGTCGCCTAAGTTTATGGGATTGAAAATATAATGTTGATCAAGATGCTTATTATGATAATCCATCGCAAATTGGTAACACCTTTTTCGGTAGCTACCGCTACGAACACTTATCTCATCAAGATTTTGGGTCTTTAAAAATGTATTTACAGCCACTAAAGCACTGTCAAACCGCCCCATTCCAGCAAGATTTATTGAATAAGGAAGATGATAAGGTTGAAAATATGTTTTGTCTAATTTTTGAGCTTGTTCATAATTGTGTACCGACTCGTCATATTTTTTCAATTCGCCTTGAACACCCCCTAAAGAAAGATAGGCATCAACATATTTAGGATCTATTGAAATGGCAGATTCTAGATAGGGTATCGAAAAGCTATGTGCATCGATAGATAAATACTGCATAGCCTTGTTGTAAGCGGCGATGGCTTTGGGCTTCACCTTATTAGGATTATAAGACTGAGAATGCACAAATAATGATAGGAGCATAAAGAAAAAAGAGAGGTATCTGCGCATCTAATATTTTTAAGCGGTTTATTAGCAATGATTTTGCCAATCTATTTTGATGTCATGTTTGAATGGTTTTTATACTCATACAATTGCGAAACAACTGCGTATGCCCTTGTCACTCTTGACATAAAGAGATAGTGCGTGGAAGCAAAGTTGATGTAGTATAAATAATCTAGCTCACCAACTTTTAGAGTTTGAGGTACATTCATGGATTAAATTGCAAGGAATTCCTGTTGTAAACTGGTTCGACATTTATGAACTAGAGACCAATTATCGCAAAACACTTGCTACAGCAGATAATTTCGTTTCCCAATATTTCCTAATCAGATCGTCCCCAACCCCAACTCTCTTAAAAATTCATTGTGCCTTTCAGTATTCGTTTTAATACTTTCATTTATAGAAATCAACTTTTTATTTACTTCCTTCAAATCAATTTTCACCTCATCAATCGATGTACTTACATACCTCGAAATATTTAGATTATAACCATTCTTTTCTATTTCATCCATCGAAACCCGACGGGCATAGCCACTATTGTTCGAAACCTTTGTAAGATACACAATAATGCTATGTGGATTTTCGTTATTTTATAACGACAGCTACAGAAATACTTAAATTGATACCGGAAAAGACATTCGATACCCTATCCGCCGAAACAAAAGTTGACCATCAGGTAAAGAAACTGACTGGTGAAACAATCTTTAAGTTGGTCTTGTTCTCCATGCTGTTAAGCAACAAGTCGAGCCTAAGGATAATGGAAAAGTTTATTTCTTCGGCAACTTTTAAATGTTTTAGCAGAAGGACAGAGACTGCCAAGAAAGGGAGAAAACCCCTTTCGCCCCACGACTGCAAGTATAATTCCATACGGGACAGGATCTGTACAATGGAGGTTTCCTATTTTGAAAAGCTGTTTGAAGAGATATTCATCATATACAACAAGGAGCTGAAAGAAGAGACGGCACTATCAAAGACGGATAGCACCTTTATTTCGCTGGCAGCCAAATTATTCAGCACAGGAATGGAATTTGGTGGGGACAAGACCCATCGGCATGTGAAATATAGTGTTGTGATGAAAGGCAGCCTTCCGATGCATGTAAAGGCATTTACCGAACAACCCTACGCAAGTGAAGAGATGGCATTGGCAGAGGTAATCAATGATGCGGATGGACTACAAAAAGGGACTATCGTGTTTGACAGGGGCTTGAAATCCCGTGACTCATTCGACAAATTTACCACTGACAATAAATACTTCATTACCCGTTCCCTGCCTGTTGCAAGGTATGATGTGGATGAAAAAAGGAAGGTTGGAGCCAAACCTGATGGCAGTACAGTAACCATTGTAAGTGATGAGGTTGTTTACCTGTTCGGCAAGAAAGGGAAGAAATCTACGTTTGGCTATAGGCTCATTACAGGAACGATAGATGAAAGTGGTGAGAAAATATGTTTTATAAGTAACCTAATGGAAGAAGATGCTTATATGATTGCCCATTGGTACAAACAACGGTGGGAGATAGAAGTGTTTTTTAAGTTCATCAAACAAGAACTCAATGCCTCGCATCTGGTCAGCAGGAACGAAAATGGCATAAAGGTAATGTTGTACATGACCATGATTGTGGCATCACTAATTATAGTGTACAGGAAACTCAACAAAATCAAGAGTTATAAGATGGCAAGACTGCAATTTGAGATGGAACTTAATGACGAGATGATTAAAGTAATCGTTAGACTATGTGGTGGTGACCCAAACAAAGTGCCATCCCTTTAGAAAAAAACATGAAAAATTCATTGATTGTAAAGGTTTTGTATCTTCTAAAGGTTTCGAACACTAGTGGTACCAACACCTGAGAAAACTAGGTTCATAAACCCCTAATTTACCATCAGATTCAAAACTTTCAGACACATTAACTGTGTAAACATTGCCAACTTTTAATTCTTCTATCTGCTCCGTTTTTGCCCATTTTACTGACAAGCTATTTTAGGAGTGAACCTTGATAATATAGGATCGATCCACAAATTTGTAAGAATCAACCACTTTCAAGAAAAAGTGAACCGCAACTAATAGAAAATTAAACCCTTTCAAGTAAGAATTAACCGCTATCAAGCAAAAATAAACTTCCAAATTTTTAAAAGCGAATACCCTGAGCATAAAGGGGACGGACAATAACATAATTGCATTGGGGGAACAATAGATTTCAATAGAATATAGAAGCGAAAAACTTTTTGCCCTGATCAAAGGAAACATTAGAAAGGTAATCCGATGCCTAACTGAAAAGCATAGTTTCTAATGTTTACGCCGTTTTGGCGAGTACTCGTCCATTCAAAGTTTTTAACATTCATCCACCCATCATTGGTAAGTCGGGCAGGATCTTTTAGTCGATAGGCGAAATCTACACGAATAAGAAAGTAGGTAAAATCAACACGCAATCCTGACCCTACGCCTATAGCAATGTCTTTACCTAATCTGCTCAGTGAAATAGACGCATTAGGATCACTTGCTTGTTTGTTTATCGTCCAAATGTTTCCAATATCAGCATATAAGGCACTTCCAATTTTTACACCCCCTATTGATCCTAGTGGAAAACGATATTCCAAATTCCCTTCAATAGATAAATCTCCATATCTATCCGTATATCCACTTGTTGATGTGTCAGTTGCTAACGATGATCCGTTGCCTAATTGTCTTAATCCCCAAGCACGCATACTATTAGGTCCGCCCAAAAAGTATTGTTTAAACACGGGTAATGATTGTCCACTATGCAAACCAATACCTGTGAAAAAGCGCGATGCAAATTCTGTTTCAGCATATTTTTTTATGTACCTATATTCAGCTTCTAGTTTATTGTAATTGAAAATATTTTGTGATGATTTAATTAATTGATTAACAACTGCTCCACTTTCTTCATATCCAAAGCGTATATAATGATTTTTGGATGGGTCACGTCTGCTATTAAATGTTTTAGTGAATGTTAATGCTACTCCAACCACATTGCCATCTCTGAAAGAGTTACGCAGAAAAGGCGTTGTTTTGAATAAAGTATCTAGCCCAATCAGTGTATCTACTTTATATAGCTCAACATTAGGAAGTTTGACGAAAACAGTATTGTTGCCTTTTGAGGCTTCAAAGCCCACGCTACCCACCAATGAACGAAGACCATAGAGTGCTTTTCTGTCGGTGTAGGAACCTGAAATTGAAAAGAGTGTACGCTTATTGTCTAACTTGTCTAGATAAGCCCAATGCTTAATTGGCAATATCAATCGGGGAAAAATGTAAGTGTGGCTTAGGTTTACCTGCGTAGTTTGAAGTAATGAGTTGTCTCCAGAGTTTTGTGTTTTGTTGCTCACATTTAGTTCAATCCCAAATCGTAAAGTTGTTAATGATTGAATAGATTGATGCCAAATATTTCTGTTTTTATAGCTGAAATTTGTCGCAATTCCTAGCAGATTACTTGAGGCGATGTCTCCTGTATTTCTACTAAATTCTTGGTCTACTGTGAAGCTTTGTTTCTTTTCTGGAATCATAAAGATGTACAAGTCAATGCTGTCTTTATCCCTAATCTGTGTTTTTATGTCAACTTGTTTCCATGTTCCAATTTGAGATAATCGATTTAATGTTTTATAATAAAGGCTTTCATTATACAAATCTCCATTACGCAAATAGGTATGTTCTCGGAGTGGTCTAAAATAATATTTTTCATTCGAGTAAAACACAGTCGCCTCTTTGTGCGAGTAACTCATAAAATCCTGCCTTGCAATAGTGGCTTCTGGGTTATAATAGGCATTTTTTAAATCGGGGTAATAAAACACTTTCCCCACATGAAATTGGTGGAATGATAAAGAATCTCTTCCCTGTCTGGAGCCAATAGTTATGTTCCATCGTGGGTTTTCTTTTTTCTTTGTTTCAGCATCTGCAATAAGTTGAGCTTGTTTAAATGGATCTAGCGTAATTGTTAATAGTTTAGTGTCTAATGTATCCAATAATGCATAAATATTCTCTCTTGAAAATTTATAATACCCATTTTGGTGATACCAGTTCGTCATCCTTTCCAATTCATTGTTAACGCTTTCTTTTGTGTAGGGTTGTCCTTTTATGAGTAGTGAGTTTTTTGCTTGTAAATCAGCAAGCTTTTGAATGCTAGAATCAATAGTTTCTTTTGAACTGTCAATCAAGTTATAGGAAATAGAATCGATTTTAATTATTTTACCAAGTGTAATATTCATCTGAACTTTTGTTCGTATTTGTTTGCCAACAGTGTCAATGTGAAAGTTATTGTTGTAGCTAGAATGATAATAACCCTGAGAATTGAGATAGGCATTCATGTAATTTCGGCTTCGTGTAATGTTGTTAGAATCGAAGATAGGAGGGTTTCGCAACACAAAGAAAATTCCTACTTTCTGCACCCTCACAGCACGCATACTATCATCCCAGCAATTGTTCAGTGCTTCGGTTAGTCTTTTTTTCTCATCTTTGGAAATATTCCCTTTAACTAAAATCTTGTTTTGATAAACAAAAGCTTTGTTGTGTGGATAGTTTTTTACACTACTGCACGATTCGATTAGAGAGGCAAAACAAAGGGAAAGAAGAAGGGTAAATAAGAAATTTGTTTTGCAGATAAAACGCATTATGTATGTATAAGTTAAGTAAAAATGATGTCAAATTTATTCAATCATTATGCCATAAAAAACACCGGCATGCCGAAGGGATGTTTATAGCAGAGGGTGTAAAGTTGGTGGAAGAAATCATAAAAAGCAAGTTCATTTTAAAAAAAATATATGCTATCGAAAAATGGATAGCTCCATTAGGAATAAATGCCAGCCTTGTTTCCATCATTACTGAGGATGATTTGCAACGCATTTCTTTATTACAGACCCCCAATATGGTATTTGCGTTGGTAGAAATACCTACTGCACCATCATCAATTATTTTAGAGAATAAAATATCAATCATGTTGGATGGCATTCAAGATCCAGGCAATTTTGGCACCATAATAAGATTAGCAGATTGGTTTGGTATTGAACAAATTATATGCAGTAAAGACACGGTAGAACTCTATAATCCAAAAACAATTCAAAGTACAATGGGGAGTTTTGTAAGGGTTAATATTATTTATGAAAGCCTTGTGGAGGTACTGAAAACCACTAAAGTCCCAGTCTATGGGGCATTACTCAGCGGAAAAAGTGTTTATTCAACTCCCCAACCAGCCGAAGGAATTTTATTGATAGGTAGTGAAGGGAAAGGAATAGGAAAGGAGTTATTAGCCTGTGTTAATATTCCTATTACTATCCCTCGCATTGGAGGTGCTGAAAGTTTGAATGCTGGTGTGGCAACAGGCATATTATTGTCGCACATAGTAGGGAAGGGTGAGGAGGGATTACCTAAAAACTAATACTTATTACCTAACACTCATTACTTTCTGCTTCCTAATCATCGAACCTAATTTTAGTTTTAGGAACCATTTTAAGCTTAGGAAGTAATATTTGCTTTAGTTGGATTTTTACAATTTGCCCCATCGTCTTGGCACGAAGAAATGATTTTTGCTTGAAATGTTCTGATAATTCGGCGGCTAGTTTTGAAACCTTTTCAGACGGAGATATATTGTCATGGCACATTAAGTCTATTAATTCTTTCATTCTATTAAGGGTTGATGCCATTCTAAACACTACTTTAGTTCGTTCTTCCGCCTGATATTGAACAATCGATTCTTTATTTAATAGTTTTGAAACCACCTCAACCATTGGATAATTGTCTGTGAAAAACTGTGGTAGATAAAGATTTTTACGGCCTTCATAGCTCTGCTGATCAAAGTCTATTGCTCGGATGATGTATTGGGTATTTTCAATGTCGGGTGTAATGTCCACTATAAAATTATAGCTTCTCATGTCGCCCAATAGGCGCATAAAGCAACGCTCATTAAACTTCACAAACTCTTTTGCAAACCGGACTTGGTTAGTGTCGGGATGGTGCAAGTAATGTTTAATGAACTCATCGCCAGGAATGCCAGGAATGTGTTCCTCAATTAGTGTTTGCCCATTTGTAAAATAAGTGATCCTATTGGGAGAAAGCAAATGTTCTAGTTCCAGGCCATAAATTCTATTAGAGTCAGCTCTTTTAATGTAGTAATGGTCGATATTGTCATTAAATTTGTTAATAATTCTAATTCTGAATGGGTGGCTATTTCCAAAAGCACAGAAATCTATCCGCTCCACATCCAATTGATTTACAAAGCTAAAATCGCCTTCAGTTTTTAAGATAGCATACACTTTCACTAGTTCTTCACGCAAATATTGCCATTCTCGCATATCATACGAAACGGTTTCCCAGTCAGAGTCTTTTCCATTTCTATCTTTCAATGGAATGGTATAGGTAAATCGTTGAAGTTCTTCGTAATGCACAGGCAACCACACCTCACGTCCATATTTTTTTAAATACTTCTGTAATTCGCTATTAATAGGATAAATAGGTTTTTTCCTACTTGGTTTATTCTCTTTCTCTGTACCTGTATCAAACTTTTGCATAAAACTTTTTTTACTTTAACAAACAACTCTCCTGTCACAACTCACATTCACAACTTAAATTTCACAACTCTTATTCCAACATTAATGCATCATCATCATCCATAAGGTTTAGATTCACAGCATCAGCCCCAGCAATGCCCTCTATTGAACCTTTAATATGAACTGCACTAAGCAATACTCTTTCTAACGCTTTCTCACGGGCTTTCCATAATTTCTCCATCGCGTTTCTTTCATTTTGAATACTTTGTCGCATCATCATAAAACCATCTCGCAGGGCTTTCCATTGTTCACCAAACTCATTTCCTACCAAATAATCATACAATAAAACCATTTTATCCCCCTTGTTATCTTGGCTCTTTCTTACTTCAAAAATCTTCAACAATGCATTTCTTAACAGTAAAGCAACACTTTTTACTTCACTAAAGGTGCATATATAAACTCCATTCTTTTCTCCAAATCTATCCATATCCTTAGGCAAAGTTTGAGTTACTATCACTGCCATATCAGCACTTAGGTTTCGCATATCAGTCTTCAGTTTTTCAATCCAATCTCCACCAAAATCTTTAGTTCTTTTGCTTTCATAGATTATCTTACCGGCTTCAACGCCAAATTTATTGCGCACCACTTGCACACAATCTGCACCACGAACCCCTTTGCCAACTTCTTCAATGCTGTCAAACGGAAAAGTAGTTTGCAACAATTCTTCCAGCAACAATTCCTGTACTTCTCCTTGTAACTGCATGCTTCCTTGTTCAGATTTTCGGCGCATCTCCTCTGCCAATTTTTTTTGGTCTTCTAATTGTTTTTCCAGTTCTTTCAACTTCATCTGATAGTCGCTTTCTTTGGCAGCACCTCTTTGTTCCTCAATTTTTCTAATATCTTCTGTAAGCTTTTCACGTTCTTTCTGCAATTGAAGTTGCACATTAAGTTCAAGTTCTTGCTCCTTCGTTTTCAGGGCTTGTTCTTTTTGCAAGAACTCCAATTCCTTTTTACGTGCTTCTTTAAGCTTTTCTTCCGAATCACTGGCAGATTGTTGTAGTAGTTTTAGTTTGTTTTCATAATCTGATGCAATAGATTTTGTGATAGATGTTTGCAATTCGGTTTGCATCCTTTGCTTTTCTTTCAATAATGTTTTTGTTGCTTCTTCCTCTTTTTGAAGAAGCTGTTGTTGGTATCCGGCTTCTTTCTTTCTAAATTCTTCATCTTTTTTCTTCTCCCATTCCAACATCTGCGTCCTCAATTCTTTTTTTATCTCATCTTTTCCGGGTTCAAACTGTTCGTTGCATTTGGGACATGTAATTATAAATGATGCCATAGTTACTTATTAAGTTAGTTTTCAAAACTATACCAAAACATGTTTTGAAGAGCATGAATTTATGACATGAATAGCTTAAAAGATTTTTTCATTACAACTCAGAAGGGATTTAAACCACAATAATTACAAATAATATCTTTACGCGTACAAAGATTGAAGTATCTAATCATTATGTCAAATGAAGCTGTTGGTTTTAAAGTTTATTGTCTCAGATTGGCCTGTTTTTTAGTCAAAACAAACTTGTCCTTTTGTTAAAACTGGAAGGTTTGAAAGTGAATACACACAGTTTAAATTGATCATTGTTCTCTTATAATGGTATTTCTCCGTTTTTCTTTGGGTACTTTGTGCTACCATTGTTTTCTTTGTAAAGATTCTTTTTGATTAATTATTTCAATAAACTTAGCTGCTTGTTTAACAAAAAATATTTTTTTTCACTGATGTGCTTCCTTGTTTGCTTGCAAAAAGCAAATAGCCAGTCCTATTATTTCAGGCATTATCAGGTAGAAAATGGTTTATCAAACAGTGCGGTCATCTGCACTTTGCAGGATAGTAAAGGCTTTATGTGGTTTGGCACAAAGGATGGTCTGAACAGATTTGACGGCTACTCGTTCAAGGTGTTTAGGAATATCCCTAACGATAGCACTAGCATTGGTAGCAACTTTATAAGGCATCTTTTTGAAGATACCAATGGAGTTTTATGGGTAGCAACCGAACGTGGGCTTTATAAATATGATACGGCAAAAGAACGATTCTCTTTGCTTTCGGTTACTGCCAATCAATTGGTGACGGATGTTTGCAAAGACCATCATAATAATTTATGGTTCATCATGGGGTCAACTTTATGTAAATACCATGAAGCTACTAATGATAAACCCGAAACTTTTACCAGGCTGCTAACCAATTCTATCACCGTTTGTTTGTCTGCAAAAGGAGATTTGTGGGCAGGCACCAAGAATGGGCTATTGGAAAAGTTTAATTATAAAACTAACAGGTTTTTTAGTTTTGATGTATTTACTAACAGTACCACTAAGACTTCACGTTGGATAGAAAAAATCTATCCTACCTCAACTAATAAAATCTTAATAGGCACGGCCACTCAGGGTGTTAAATTATTTGATGCAAACACAAATACTTATCAAAACATCTTTTCTGGCACTGCAAATCACCCAGAAATATTTGTAAGAAACTTTGTAGAAGTATCCCCATCGCAATATTGGATTGCCACCGAATCGGGCATCTTTGTGTTTAATACCAAAACAAAGTCTGCCATCAACCTACAAAAAGAATATAACAATTCGTATTCCATCTCCGACAATGCCGTGTATTGTTTTTGCAAGGATAAAGAAGGTGGAATATGGGCTGGTACTTACTTTGGCGGCATCAACTATTATTCAAAACCATCAACCCCTTTCCATAAGTATTTTCCTAAAACAGGAGAAAACAGTTTAAGCGGAAATGTGGTTAGGGAGATTCACCAGGATATAAAAGGTAATCTTTGGATTGGAACAGAAGATGCGGGACTGAATAAGCTAGATACGGTTACTGGAAAATTTAGTTGGTATAAATCTTCCGCCGATCCGTCAAGCATTGCCTATAACAATATTCATGGTTTGTTGGTGAATGGCAATGATTTATGGATTGGCACTTTTGAACATGGGCTTGATGTAATGGACATAAGAACAGGCTTGGTGAAGAAACATTACAGGGCTGGGATTGATAAATATCACTTGCACAGCGACTTTATTTATTGTCTTGCCAAAACACCTTCTAATGACATTATTGTGGGTACCACCATTGGTGCTTATAAGTATAATGCCACAAATGATGACTTTAGTTTGCTAGAGGGGATGCCGCTAAATATTTGGTATTCCTATTTGATGGAAGACAAGGCGGGTACGCTTTGGGCAGCCACTTATGGGCATGGCATTTATTATTATAATAAAAGAACAAAGCAAGGCGGCAATTTAAGGTATGATGCTGCCAATGCTAAAAGCCTGCCCAATGATCGGGTGAATAGTATTTTTGAAGATAGCAAACACCAATTATGGGTTGCCACAGAGAGCGGACTCAGTAAGTTTAATGCAGTCAATCAATCCTTTGAAACCTACACCACGGCTAATGGTCTGCCGAGCAATTTTGTGTTGAGTATATTGGAAGATGATAAGAACAACCTTTGGTTTTCTACCTCCAAAGGATTAGTAAGATTTAATACTTCAAGTAATAAAATGCAAGTATTTACTACAATTAATGGGCTCTTAAACGATCAATTCAACTTCAACTCTGCTTATAAAGATGCCAATGGAAATATGTATTTTGGCAGTGTTAAGGGACTGATTAGCTTTAACCCAAAGGAGTTTGTAGACAATAGTTTTGTGCCGCCCATCTACATTACAGGCTTACAGGTTTTTAATAAAGAAATCATTGCAGGGGAAGTCGGATCTCCATTAACGCAATCCATTATCAAATCAAAAAAGATTGTGTTGACCCATAATCAATCCACGCTGAGTATAGACTTTGCCGCTCTTGGTTATACTGCGCCCGAAATGACGGAGTATGCTTACAAAATGGAAGGTTTGGATAATAACTGGACCTATTTAAAAACAAATCGGAAGGCCTATTTTACGGATTTATCTACTGGCAATTATATTTTTAAAGTAAAAGCTATTACCAAAGCTGAATTATTGACAGGTAAGGAAACAAGCCTTGAAATAGAAATTCTGCCTCCTTGGTGGTTTAGTACATGGGCATACACCATTTATATCTTAGCCATTTTGATGATTACCTCTGCCCTTATTTGGTACTATCTAAAATGGATAGAAGCCAAGAATAAACGCAGGTTCGAACTGTTTGAAAAGGCCAAGGAAAAAGAAGTAGTTGAGGCGAAGATGAGTTTCTTTACTAATGTGGCTCATGAAGTAAAAACACACCTTACCCTCATTAAAGCACCATTGGAAAAGGTGATTAAGAAAGGAGAAAACACCCCCGAAGTGATGAATTATTTAAGGGTGATGGAACGAAATACAAATCGGTTGGTCGATTTAAGCAATCAGTTGCTCGACTTCCGCCAAACGGAGATATTGGGCTTTAGCCTGAACTTTACTAGAGTGGACATTTCGGCTTTACTAGAAGAAACGCATAGCAGTTTTAAACCTTTGGCAGAAGAAAAGAAGCTCGACTTTCAGCTTCATTTACAAAATAATATTATGGCTTATGTAGATACCGATGCCGTAGATAAGATATTATACAATCTGGTGAGTAATGCCGTGAAATATGCTGCTACAACGGTTAGCATACACTTACAGTGTACTGAAAACGACAATAACTTTACCATCACCATTAAAAATGATGGTTTTGTAATCCCTGATGAGATGAGTGAAAAAGTGTTTCAGCCGTTCTTTAGGTTAAAAGAAACTGAGAAACAGAAGGGTACTGGTATTGGATTAGCCATTTCCCTATCATTAGTTCAATTGCATAATGGTACATTAGAATTGGATACACAACATGCTGAAAAGTTGAATATGTTTGTGCTGAAATTGCCTCTGAAGCAGTAGAAAGAGGGTATATATTGATGGTTCGTTGAAAATTAAAAAATTATTAATACTATTTACTATTAAACGTTACAAAATTGCTTCAGTGCATACTTCATATTTCATAACTTATATTTCAAACTCTATATTTAATATTTTATAACTCGTTTTAAATGAAAAAAATTAAGTTTCTCCTTCCTGCCTTTGCGCTTGTTTTTGTGGGTGCAAAAGCACAAAACATTATGAATAATCCTTCCTCCAATCATGGAAACAAGTTTGAGGAATTGGGTACTATCCTTCCAACGCCTAATGAATATCGCACAGCTAGTGGTGCACCAGGACCGAAATATTGGCAGCAAAGAGCCGATTATGACATTACTTGTAATTTAGATGAAAAGAAACTAACACTTACAGGTAGCGAATTGGTTACTTACTATAATAACTCCCCAGATGTGCTTACCTATATTTGGCTTCAACTAGATGAAAATCAACACAATTCTTTAAAGAACGCTAATTATCAAGATGGCAACACTTTGGCAAAAGCTTTTCCATTGGCTTCCATGGAATATTTAGCAGAAAATGAAAAAGTTGATAATGGTTATGGGGATATTATTACTAAACTAACTGATAAAAATGGTACTACTCTGCCCTATACCATCAATAGAACGATGATGCGTATTGAATTGCCTTCTCCGCTTAAACCTGGAGAAAAATTTGTTTTTAAACTAGATTGGTATTACAAAATAGCTGATAGAATTTCAAAAGGTGGTCGTGGTGGCTATGAATATTTCCCAGAGGATAAAAACTACATTTTCACCATGTCTCAGTGGTATCCTCGGCTTTGTGTGTATAGTGATTTTCAAGGATGGCAAAACCATCAGTTTACAAGTAGGGGGGAGTTCGCACTAACCTTTGGTAACTTCAAAGTACAAATGACCGTTCCTGCAGATCACGTAGTAATGGCTACTGGTGAAGCACAAAACTATCCGCAAGTGCTGTCTGCTGCACAGTTAAACAGATGGAAAACAGCCCAGTCTGCCAAAGAACCAGTTGAGGTTGTGACGCTGGATGAGGCAAAGCAAAGAGAAAAAGCTCCAGTTGCGGATACTAAAACTTGGATATTTAAGGCGGATAATGTTCGTGACTTTGCTTGGGGTAGCTCACGAAAATTTGTTTGGGATGCCATGCCAACTTATGTAGATGGTAAAAAAATAATGTGCATGAGTGCGTATGCTAAAGAAGCTTACAACTTGTGGCGCAGATACTCTACCAAGGTTGTAGCGCACACCGTTCGTTCTTATTCTAAATTCACCATCCCTTATCCTTATCCTGTTGCGCAAAGTATTGAGGCTAGTAATGGTATGGAATATCCGATGATTTGTTTTAACTACGGACGTACTGAAAAAGATGGAACTTATACCGAAACGGCAAAAAACGGCATGATTGGGGTGATTACTCATGAAGTGGGACACAACTTTTTTCCTATGATTATTAATAGTGATGAACGCCAATGGAGTTGGATGGATGAAGGACTAAACACCTTTTGCCAATTCTTAACTGAACAACTTTGGGATAATAAGTTTCCGTCTAAAAGAGGACCAGCTTATTTGATTACTGATTACATGAAGATGCCCAAAAATCAGTTGGAGCCAATAATGACAAACAGTGAAAACATAGCAAACTTTGGTGCTAATGCGTATGCAAAACCAGCCACTGCATTAAACATTTTGCGTGAAACAGTGATGGGTAGGGAGTTGTTTGATTATGCTTTTAAAGAATATGCACGCCGTTGGGCTTTTAAACATCCTACGCCTGCTGATTTATTTAGAACAATGGAAGATGCTAGTGCTGAAAGCCTTGCTTGGTATTGGAGGGGTTGGTTTTATGGGATTGATCCTTGTGATATATCGATTGATTCTGTGAAATATGGCATTTATTCTCCTGATGAAAAATTGAATAGGGAAAAGAATGCAGGAAAAACAATTAAACCTACTGCACCAATTGTATTGCCTTTTGAGGATGTGTCAAAAGTTAGAAATAGAGAAGATAAAAGAATTGTTTTTGAGGTAGATGCCGACACTACTTTGCGTGATTTTTATTGGAAATATGATAGAGGCTTTATTCCTTATGATAGTACGTTAGATGCTACTTTACCTGGAAAGGAGTCTCGTCCGTTTGTTATTTTAGAAGGCGCAGATAAAGAAAAGTTTGTTGAAGCAAGGCTATATGAAGTATCCTTTAGCAACAAAGGAGGATTGGTGATGCCAGTGATTGTTCAATTTAATTATGAAGATGGTACTAATCAACTGGAAAGGATTCCTGCACAGGTTTGGCGACATAATGAGAATAGTTTTTCTAAAATATTTCTTACTAAAAAGAAAGTAACTTCCATTCAATTAGATCCGTTTAAGGAAACTGCTGATATTGATGAAAGCAATAATTTTTGGGGCAAATTACCAGAGGAGCCGAGCAAGTTTGCTATCTTCAAAGCAAACGCTGCAAATCCTCGTAATGGAGCTGCACAAACAAAAAACCCAATGCAAATAGCTACTGAGAAAAAGTGATAGGGAACTAACTGTACATTGCAAGAAACTCAACGAAAACAAATACAGCAACCTTTCTTGTAAAATTCAGGATGAGGAATCGTTGGTTCAATGGTAGTAAGAGGCAACTCACACTTACTAGAAATGATTTCTTGGCGGCTGGAAGTCATTTCTTGGCGGCTAGAAGTCATTTCTTGGCGGCTGGAAGTGATTTCTTGGGGGCTAGAATTGATTTCTTGGGGGCTAGAATTGATTTCTTGGGGGCTAGAATTGATTTCTTGGAGGTTAGAAGTCATTTCTTGGAGGTTAGAAGTTATTTCTTGGAGGTTAGAAGTCATTTCTTGGGGGTTAGAAGTCATTTCTTAGAAGGCTATCGATGATTGGTAGTATCCCATTATCTTACAATAAATTAAAAAGGTTTGAATGTTGTGGAGAATAGTAGGAAATATGAAAGCAAAAGGTTAAAAATATTACTGCTATGAAGTGAAAGAAGCTAAGTTTATCTTGACTAGATTTTAGGAAAATTGTGGATGTCAGTTCACTAAATGACTAATGTTATATTTATTAAAGTTTTATAAAGTTCTTTTGCAAATCATTTCAAGAGTTGAACAGTTTTAGGTTATTAATGATTGTAAAACAAAAGATTATGCGCAATCAACGATCTAAAGTTTGTTTATAACCCTTATTTTGCATTCACAAACAACAAAATTACAAATATGAATTTCAGAGAATTTAAAGTTCCTTACGAGATTAACGAGAAATACACAAAACGTGCTGCGTATTTTTCAATGGAATTCGCAGTTCACCAACCTTTAAAGATTTACAGTGGTGGTCTTGGATTTTTATCAGGCTCTCACATGAGAAGTGCCTATGAGTTAAAACAAAACTTAGTGGGCATAGGCATTTTGTGGAAGTATGGATACTACGATCAAACTCGTAACCAAGATCAAACATTGCAACCAGCTTGGATGGAAAAGAGTTATTCATTCTTGCAAGATATAGGTATAAAGTTTCAAATTATTATTCATGATGCACCTGTTTGGGTGAAAGCCTACTACTTAGCTCCGGAAGTTTTTAATACCGCTCCTTTATTCTTTTTGAGTACTGATATGCCAGAGAATGATTATGTTTCTCAAACTATTTGTCATAGATTATATGATGCAAATGTGGCCACAAAAGTTGCTCAGTTTATGCTGTTGGGAATTGGAGGCGCAAAATTGATGGATGAAATTGATTTCAATCCAGAAGTTTATCACTTGAATGAAGCACACGGTATTTCATCTGCTTTCTACTTATTGAATAAATTCAGGAGTGTTCAGAAGTTAAAAGAACATTTGGTATTCACCACGCATACACCTGAAGAAGCCGGAAATGAAAAGCATGACATTTATTTATGTCATAAAATGGGTTATTTCTGTGGATTGAGTTTGGATGAAGTGAGGCGTTTGACTGGTACTGTTGACGATCAATTTAATCACTCTTTAACTGCGCTAAGGTTCGCTCGAAAAGCAAATGGCGTTTCTCAATTACATGGTGAAGTATCCAGAGAAATGTGGGGCAAGTATGATGGTATTTGTGAGATTACCGCTATCACAAACGCACAAAACTGGACTTATTGGGCCGACGAAAGATTGTATTACTTCAATGAGCAGAGGAGTGATGACGGAATTGATGACAGAAAGTGGTATTTAAAAAGACGTGCTTTTGAATTAGTAGCCGATCAAACAGGAAAGATATTTGATCCAAATGTGTTAACAATAGTATGGGCAAGACGATTTGCAGGATATAAGCGTGCTGATATGCTTACTTACGATTTAGAGCGTTTTGAAAAACTATTAAGCAATACGAAATATCCTGTTCAAATTATTTGGGCAGGAAAGCCTTATCCATTCGATTATCCAGCTATTGGCACTTTCAATAATCTTGTACATTTAAGTAAGAAATATAAGAATGTGGCGGTTTTAATTGGATATGAGCTTTATTTAAGCAGACGCTTAAAACAAAGTGCAGATATATGGTTAAACAATCCTCGTGTGCCAAGAGAAGCTAGTGGAACTAGTGGTATGACCGCGTCTATGAATGGTGCGATCAACTTTAGTACGGATGATGGGTGGATACCAGAGTTCATGAAGCATGGGGTTAATGGATTTGTTGTTCCGAAAGCAGATTATGCAAACATGAATGTTCATGAACAAGATGATTATGATTTAGGTAAATTATATGAAATTTTAGAACAAGAGATTCTACCTACTTACTATGAAAATAAAGACAAGTGGCGTTCCATTGTTAAAACTGCAATGAACGATGTTCGATACCAATTTGATAGTAACAGAATGGCCGACGAATACTATGAAATAATGTACAAATAGTAGGACAAAGAAAAAGTAAAAATTAGTGTATAAAAAAAGGGAGACATTTTGTCTCCCTTTTTTTATACACTAATTTAACTGACCCACTACTAATTACTAATTGTCAACTAACAATTTAATATGTTTGATTACAAGTATCTCAATGGGTTTCTTTTAGCATTAAGGATGTAACGTTTAATATTCATCCAAAAAGCTAAAACCATGTAGATAATTACGGGAGATCCCATCGTTAGAAAGGAGATGTAAATAAACCACATCCTAATCCGAGTTGAGGCAATACCCAACTTATCACCGATGGCAGAACACACTCCAAAAGCATATAATTCTAGAAATTCCCTTAACTTTTTCATATTTGTTGATATGTTTAAATACTTGTGGTGCAATTTATGGTATTTCTCTCAATATTTTATTAAAACAAATATAGTGGTACTATTCTTTTCCACTAAATTCGCAACCGCTCAAACTATATTTTTTATTTATTAAAGCAAACATTCTAAACATGGCATTTGACATTGAAATGATTAAAAAGGTATATGCAGAAATGCCTGCAAAAGTTGATGCTGCCCGTAAAGCCCTAGGCAGACCACTTACCTTGTCTGAGAAGATTTTGTTTTCTCATTTACATCCTGAACAAAAGTTGGAAAATTTTGGAAGAGGCAAGTCTTATGTTGACTTTGCGCCAGACCGTGTTGCAATGCAAGATGCCACGGCACAAATGGCTTTATTGCAATTTATGCAAGCTGGCCGTCCAAAAGTTGCCGTTCCTTCCACAGTTCATTGTGATCATTTGATTACTGCTAAGGTTGGTGCTAAAACCGATTTGGCTGTTGCAAATACAGAAAGTAAAGAAGTGTATGATTTCTTAGCTTCTGTATCTAATAAATATGGTATTGGTTTCTGGAAACCAGGTGCTGGTATTATTCACCAAGTAGTTTTAGAAAACTATGCATTCCCTGGTGGAATGATGATTGGTACGGATAGCCACACCGTAAATGCAGGTGGTTTGGGCATGGTTGCTATTGGTGTTGGTGGTGCAGATGCTTGCGATGTTATGGCAGGATTGGCTTGGGAACTTAAATGGCCTAAACTAATTGGCGTTAAACTAACTGGTAAATTGAATGGTTGGGCTGCTCCTAAAGACGTAATCTTAAAAGTTGCTGGTATCCTTACTGTTAAAGGTGGTACTGGTGCTATTGTTGAATATTTTGGTGAAGGTGCTGCTGCCA
>CANFLL010000060.1 GCA_947447825.1 Chitinophagaceae bacterium
TGAATTTTGTGTTTGTGAATGCTATTATTAATGCCAACAAGAAAGTAAATTTAACCTGGGCAACTAGTGGAGCTTCTAATAATGACCACTTTGATATTGAACATTCAATTGATGGAAAAAATTATGAGAAAATTGGAAACATTTCTCTTAAACAAAATGGCCTTAGTGAAAATAGTTATTTATTTACTGACAATACGCCTAATGAAGGTGAAAACTATTACAGAATTAAACAAGTTGATAATGATGGAAATTTTTCATTTTCAAAAATTGTTTCGGTTTATTTACGGACTGGTTCTTCATTAAAACTATTCCCAAACCCAGCAAGCAACCAATTGCAAGTTACATTACCTGGAAACGCTAATTGGTTAACTATTTATGATGCATCAAACAGAAAAGTATTGCAATTAAACACTCATCAAAAGGCAACAGCTTTAGTTGACATAACTAGATTGGCAAAAGGGGTTTACTTTTTAGAAATTGAAACTACAACTACAAAAATTACGAAACAATTTGTAAAACAATAGATAAGAAAAGGAACTTTTTAGCTTAGATGGCAGGATTTTGAACTTAAGGATTGAGGATATTAGAAATAAAAAAATCCCTTGTGTAGCAATACACAAGGGATTTTTATTTACAGAGATACTTATTTAAATTAAGACTCTTTAACTTCTACTACAGCTTTAGTAGCAACATTTTTCTTAGCGTTTGCAGGACGGCTTTTGCCAAATGAACCTTTAAAACGTTTTCCTTTTGCTGTTTTTTTGTCTCCTCTACCCATTTTAATTATTGTTTTTTGATATGTTTAAGTGTAAAAATAAAAAAATCTTGCAATAGAAAGGATTTTTTTTATTTAATGTTAGAACTTAGGTCTTTTCCAGCTTTGAATTTAGCTACTTTTTTTGCTTTAATGTTCAATGTAGTACCTGTTTTTGGGTTTCGTCCAACCCTTGCGGATCTTTGCGAAACGGAAAAGGTTCCAAAATCCACGAGTGTTACTTTGTTACCCTGAATGAGTGCTTTTGCCACTGTGTGTGTAAAAGAATCTAAAGCAGCATTAGCTTGAGTTTTAGTAATGCCAGCATCTTCAGAAATTTGTGCTATTAAGTCAGCTTTGTTCATATTATTCTATTTATAAATGCGTTTTAAAAAAATCAAATTTATAACGTTTTTTGTTTCTCAAACTATTTTTTTCTTATGAAAACAGCGTTGAAATATTTTAATCAATCAATTGCATAATACTCCTAAAAGCAATCACCTCTTTACCCCAATTTTTCAGAGAATCATCTCTAAGAGATGGGGCATACAACTCAATGTACTTATTGTAGGCATCTAAAGTTTCGGCATAATACTGAATGGCATACGTTACACCCTCAGTTTCATCAAGTTCAAGCAATTGAACAAATTGGTGTTTAACAAAACACCCTTTTGCCATCACTTCAGGAATATGCTTTTGCTTCATCCATTCCACCCACAACTCTTTTACAGTATGAGAAACAAGAGTGGTAACATTATAAATGATCATCCTTACTTTTTAATTATTTTCTATCAAAACTAGTGTGTTAATATTTCAAAAGTTGTAACACTACGAAAACTCCAATTCCAAATAAATGGGGCAATGATCGCTATGTTTTACTTCTGGATAAATACTTGCTTCTTTAATATTAGCCTTTAATGTTTCTGTTACACTAATGTAATCTATCCTCCAACCTTTGTTTTGAAGCCTCACCGAAGGAAAACGTTGACTCCACCATGTGTAGCCACCAACAGTGTCGGGGTGCAAATATCGGTAGGTATCTACCCATGCGTTTTCATAAAATTTGCTCAACCAATCTCTTTCTTCGGGCAAGAAGCCAGAAGAGTTTTTGTTCCCTTTGGGGTCATGTATATCAATAGGGTGATTGGCAATGTTGTAATCACCAGTTAGAATGATGTTTGGTCTTGTTTCTCTTAACTTTTGTAAATACTCATTAAACTCGTTCAACCATTGATACTTGTACGCTTGTCTTTCGTCACCACTAGTTCCACTTGGGAAATAGGCGTTTATTAGAGTAATTTCTCCAAAATCGGCACGAATTACTCGACCTTCAAAATCACTTTGTTCAATTTGGTTTCCGTACACAATAGCAGAAGGAACTATTTTTGTAAATATAGCTACTCCACTATACCCTTTTTTTTGTGCTGAAAACCAAAATGTTTCATAACCTAAAGCTTCAATTGCTTTTACATCTGCATCATCTTTTGTTGCCTTAGTTTCTTGAAGACAAACAATATCAGCAGGATCAGTAGCAAGCCAATCAATTAACCCTTTTTTAGTGGCAGCCCTCACGCCATTTACATTGTATGATATAATCCTCATAGCACTTTTCTATATAAATGCCGCTAAAGTAAGGGTTTGATATGATTAAGCTTCTACACATACTATAGTTTACCAAAATGGCAAATGCCCACAAACTAACTTTTCAAACTATGCTGTATTCATTGCCTAGCTTGGCTATTGGGCACTTATTTGAATTTTTTACAAATAGGTTTAAAGTTATTTTCAGTAACTTGGGTTTTCTTCTACTAAATAAAATAACTATCAATTCGTTTACCCTTAAAAAAGGGTACTCCATATAAAACTGTTTATCCATTTAACTATTGGCAGCTATATTTGATAAATACCAACAAATTGGAGTTATGGCACATACGCCACAAAAGGATCATCATCTTCATCATAGCCACGAAGAGCATAGTGGTCATCACCACCATCATCATGAAGTTACCGACATGAATGCTGCTTTCATCATCGGCATTGTTCTAAACACTGCTTTTGTTGTGGCAGAGGTTGTTGTAGGATTCTCTTCTTCGTCTTTGGCCTTACTATCGGATGCGGGTCATAATGCAACAGACGTTTTTAGCTTATTATTGTCCATGTTTGCTTTTAAACTATCAAAAGCAAAAGCCACCAACAAATACACTTATGGCTACAAAAGAGCCACTATTCTAAATTCATTGGCGAATGCTATTTTACTGCTTTTTGTTACAATAGGCATTTTCTGGGAAGGCATCATCAGATTCCAAAATCCTGTAAATATTCAAGGCACAACGGTTTCGGTGGTGGCTTTTGCTGGCATATTTGTTAATGGTATATCGGCTTGGCTTTTCTTTAAAAACAAGGATGAGGACATTAATTTGAAGGGTGCTTACCTACATTTATTGAGCGATGCGCTTGTTGCATTGGGTGTTGTTATTTCTGGAATTGTCATTTATTACACGCATTGGTATTGGATTGATACGGCCATTAGTTTTGCCATTGCCATTATGATATTGGTAAGTACATGGCAATTATTAACCGACAGCATCCGTTTAGCCCTAGATGGTGTACCTAGAAATGTGGACATTAAAAAAGTGGAGGAAGCTGTTTTACAGTTTAAAGAGATTAAACGAATATATCATATACATATTTGGGCATTGAGTAGTAATGAAAATGCACTTACCGCACATGTTGTGGTGGAAGATAGCAACCTAGCACTCTTTGAAGATATTAAACAAGAAATTAAACATAGTCTTCATCACCTGAATGTTCACCATGCAACATTGGAAGTTGAAACCATATCATTTGAAGGAACTGATGATTGTGAATTTTAGATTTAACAAGGACAAATGTTGATAATTAAAAGTGAAAAGTTTGAAATGCAAAATTGCAAGTAAAGAGTTAAATGCAAAATGAGAATAACATATACTTGACTTTCTAAAGACTATTGACTTAAAACTTTTCTCTTTAGTCTTTTAATTTGCTGCATTAAACTTTCAACCCAAAAAAATACTTTGAAAAATAATACATTAATAGTTATAGGTGGAGGTGCTTCGGGTTTCTTTTGTGCGGTAAATGCGGCCAGAATG
The DNA here is from genome assembly GCA_947447825.1 of Chitinophagaceae bacterium. Classification (GTDB taxonomy): domain Bacteria; phylum Bacteroidota; class Bacteroidia; order Chitinophagales; family Chitinophagaceae; genus Parasediminibacterium. The sequence goes on from CANFLL010000060.1 coordinate 3,883, forward strand.
AATCCTAACCTTAAAGTTATTCTGCTTGAAAAACAACAGAAACTTCTTAGCAAAGTAAAAGTAAGTGGCGGAGGAAGATGTAATGTGACTCATGCCTGCTTTGAGATAAACGAATTGGCAAAATATTATCCTCGTGGCGAAAAGTTTCTTCGTAAAGCATTTCATTGGTTCAACACATCCCATACCATTAACTGGTTTAAAGAAAGAGGTGTTGAATTGAAAACAGAAGTTGATGGCAGGATGTTTCCAATAACAGATAATTCTCAAACTATTATTGATTGTTTGTTGAAAGAAGCAACGAAATACAAAGTTGAAATTATAACTGGTTGCGATGTTGTTTCAATTTATAAAGAAGATTCTCTTTGGCAGATAGAAACTAGTAAGAAAACTTATGAAACTAACTTTGTGTGTGTAGCTGCGGGTGGGTTTAACACACTAGCAAAATTTGACTGGCTACAAAAACTAGGACACACCATCGAAACACCCGTTCCCTCCTTGTTTACTTTCAATATGCCCAAGAATCCTATTACTGAATTGATGGGCGTAAGTGTGCCGATGGTTCAGGTTAAACTTGCTGGCAGTAAATTACAAACAAAAGGGGCAGTTCTAATAACACATTGGGGCTTGAGTGGCCCAGCTATATTAAAATTATCAGCTTGGGGAGCAAGAGAACTGTCCACCAAAGATTATAAATTTACGGTGATGTTAAACTGGTTAAATGAGGTAAATGAACAACAACTTAGGGAACAATGGACAAGCCTAAGAAATGAATTTGCTGCACAGAAAATAGGTAATAAGAACCCATTTGGCTTACCAAATAGATTATGGAATTATTTTTTGTTGGTTTGTAAAATTAATGAGGATACTCGTTGGGCAGAACTTACTTCTGTATCCCAAAACAAACTAATAACCACTTTAACTGCACAACAATTTGACATATATGGTAAAACTACTTTTAAAGAAGAATTTGTTACTTGTGGCGGCATAAATTTAACCGAAGTAGATGCAAATACAATGGAAAGTAAAAAAGCTAATAACCTTTTTTTTGCAGGAGAAGTATTAGATATTGACGGAGTAACAGGTGGATTTAACTTTCAAAATGCCTGGACCAGTGGATGGATTGCCGCTAAAGCAATTGCAGAAAAGTTAATACATTCAACGCATTGCGATTAACTATCTAACAAATAATGGGTATATAGCACAAAGAACTTTTTGAAATCAAAAAACAAATAATGTTTTTGAATTTGAATTGAACTTTTTACCATCAGCGATGTGATGTGGTTTTAATAAAAAGATGTTTTAATAAAAAAGCAGTGACGAATCACTGCTTTTTTAATTTTCAAATCTTGAGGGTTAAAGAATGCTATCCTTTAAAATGAATGTATGAGGCTACTGCTATAGCCGCATAAATCATCACTATCAATGTTACATTTTTAACAGCTCTGTCAATTTTTGACACTTCATGTCTGGGCATAAATCTACTTTTTTTGTTTTCTAATTCAATATTTACGTTAATTTGTGTATACCTATACATAATAACGTAAAAATGGTACTAAAAATTGTGTAGATTAAAAAATTATTGTAGTAAAATTACCATAGATGTTTGCAATTGTTGATATAGAGACTACGGGGGGACAGGTTGGTGGAAATAATATTACCGAAATAGCGATAGTGTTACATAATGGACAAGAAGTGGAAGGAAAATATTCTACACTGGTAAATCCCTGCCGTCCAATACAAAAATATGTTCAAGGACTAACGGGTATTACTGACGACATGGTTGCTGTAGCTCCCAAATTTGAGATGCTTGCAGAAAACATTTACAACTTACTAAAAGATAGGGTATTTGTTGCGCACAATGTGGCTTTCGACTATTCGTATGTGCAACAGGAATTGGCATTGGCAGGATTTATTCTTAATACTAAAAACCTTTGTACTATTAAGTTATCAAAAAAGATATTCCCTGGACTACCCAAATATGGCTTGGGGACTCTTTGTAGAGAATTAAATATTCATGTAAATGATCGTCATCGAGCTGCTGGAGATGCAATTGCAACTGCCGAATTATTTACCCTTTTAATCAATCACGATTCTAACGGGGAACTAGATAAAATGCTTAAAAAGAAAGGATAAATTGTTCTTTATCGGTCATATCCGTTAAAAAACTTGCTTTTCAGTCCATCAACTTTCTCCAAAACTTCTTCTTGTAAAAGGGTTTTGTACGCATGAATTGCTGCACTAGTTTCTTTATTGGAAGTACCTATAATCTGTGCAGCCAATATGCCAGCATTCTTTGCAGCATTTAATGCCACTGTAGCCACTGGAACACCATTAGGCATTTGCAAAATGCTCAACACACTATCCCACCCATCAATAGAATTACTAGATTTAATTGGCACACCTATCACAGGCAATGTGGTGATGCTAGCTACCATGCCAGGCAAATGAGCCGCACCTCCTGCCCCAGCAATAATTACTTTCAATCCCCTTCTTTGAGCTGTAGTTGCATAATCTACCATCCTTAACGGAGTTCTATGTGCAGAAATGACTGTTAATTCAATCGGCACATTAAACTGGCGTAAAACATCTGCTGCTGCTTGCATAACGCCTAAATCGCTATCGCTTCCCATGATTATGCCTACTAGTGGTGTCATATATTGTTTTATTAAAGAGTGCAATGTATTAAAATTTAAACTAGGAGACTTTATTTTTCGAAGAAATACCACTAATTAAATGGTTTGAGTGAAAAAACAGACTAGTTTATTTGATTGTAAAGCATTGCAGGCTTTATTATTTCGTAAAACAATTTCTGTCTATATATCATTTACAATTTCATTCACTTGGCAGTAAAATTAAACCACAGTAAATGCAGTTGGAGTAACCCCATTACGGATTTACAATTTAACCTGTGGGTTTTTAGGTATTTAGCAGAAAATAGGATAATATGAAAACAAGTTAAAAATAAACTACTAAAAGCCAATTAATTAATCAATATGCTACTCAAACTAGAAAATTAATCCTCCCACTTTATAATTCCTAAACTATCCCTATTTTCTTCCTTCATTTCAAGCATTATTGAATTAGTCATTGTATCATCCAAGTCATCGAGGATAAGGCCACCATTGCAGACTAATTAAGGAAATGAAAAGTAATGAGTAACAGGTAACAAAACATTGCTTGAGATGTTGAAGTACTAGTATTACTTTGGCAATATGCAATTACAAAACATCTTTTCTGAAATACGAGTGTAAATAATCTGTTTGATAGGTCTCCTGTTTTTACTCCCCTATTCAACAACCTTCTTTTACTGCCTAGTAAATTTACTAGCTTGTTCAACAACCTTCTTTTACTACCTTGTAAATTTACTAGCCTATTCAACAACCTTCTTTTACTACCTTGTAAATTTACTAGCCTATTCAACAACCTTCTTTTACTACCTAGTAAATTTACTAGCCTATTCAACTACCTTCTTTTACTGCCTAGTAAATTTACTAGCCTATTCAACTACCTTCTTTTACTGCCCAGTAAACTTACTAGTCTGTTCAACAACCTTCTTTTACTGATTTCAAATTATAGAAGCTTACTGTTTCCTGTGTAAAAAACGCTATTATTATAGCTATTTTAAATAAAACGGAATTAGAAAGTCATATTACCTAAAGATAAACTGATTATGTACTCAACAGACAGTGGTGGTTAAAAAACTAGAAGCAACAACAAATCTTTTAATCAGTGGTATTAAACAGAACATAATTATGCAATGTAACATTTACAATTTGTATGTTTTAGCCTCATTTATACTTTAGATAGAAGTTTCACAAATTTATATGTTGCCTTTAGATAGTTTTGCGCCATGAAACATTTACTATTAACTATCTCCATTTTATCGATTATTACCATTTCTTGCAAAAACAATAAGGAAAATAAGGCTACAAAAGCAACGACACCAACAAACACGGTCGACACTAGTCATTTTTTTGACACTAAGAGTTTTTTTCAAACTGAAATTAAAGATGTCACAACTACTCCTTATTTCATGTATATCATTACAACAAGGGATGAAAAGAAAAAAGATTCGTCTCACCTCACTACAACTGAATTTGTAAGGCTTGCCCAAGAATTTTTAGCACAAGATATTACCCAAAAAGAATTGAAACCTTCATACAAGGAAGATGTATTTCGTGATTTAAGTACTAAGAGTATTACATTTAGCTATAGCACAAAAAATAAAGATCTGGACGTTCAAAACATTGATGTATTGCTTGATGAAGAATCTAATAAAGTGAAGTTTATTTTCATCAGATCGCAAAAAATATCTAAAGATTCTACCATCATTACCCAGCTTAACTGGAAAAGAGCAAAGAACTTTTTGATCAACAGAGCTGTTTTAAAATCGGATGGCACAAAATATTCTACCCAACAATTTGTTAGCTGGGATAATGACTAGGATATAGTTTTAAATTATTAATTTAAAATTTTTAATTAATATGCCAATTAGTTTGTTGGGTTCTGTTGTAATCGTAACACAACAAACTATTTAATTTCTAAAATAATTTTAGTTTTATTGTTTGAATGACACAAGAGGAATTTCAACTTATTGCGCACTCAATTCCACATGAGCCTGGGATATATAAATACTTCGATGAAGAGGATAAGCTTTTGTATGTGGGTAAAGCAAAAGACCTACGGAAAAGAATGGCTTCCTATTTTGCTAAAACGGTTGATAACTTCAAGACTAAACAGCTTGTAAAAAAGATTCATCACTTTGCTTTCACCATAGTTGACACGGAACAAGATGCTTTTCTGTTGGAAAATGCACTTATAAAAGAGTATAAACCTAGATATAATATTAACCTGAAGGATGATAAAACATATCCTTTCATTGTTATTAAAAAAGAACCGTTCCCAAGAATATTTTTTACTAGAAACAAAATAAATGATGGCTCTGAATATTTGGGCCCTTTTACGTCGAGAGAGACCGTTCGTGAATTAGTGAGCTTCATTAAATATTACATTCCCCTTCGTAATTGCAAACTACCACTAACAGATAATAATATTAAGAAAGGGAAGTTTAAGGTATGTCTAGAATATCATTTGGGAAATTGCAAAGGTCCCTGCGAAGGTTTACAAACAATGGAGGATTACAATGCAAGCATTCAGCAAATGCGAGATATGCTGAAAGGCAATTTGAGTACAGTAATTAATAGTTACACAGAACAGATGCAGGCACACGCCACAAAATTGGAATTTGAAAAAGCGCAGATACTAAAAAAGAAAATAGAAGACCTCGAAAACTATCAATCAAAGAGTGTGGTCGTGAGTAAACACTTATCAAATCTTGACGTTTTTTCCATGCTACGATTTGAAAACATGGTATATGTAAACTACTTGATGGTACAAGGTGGAACAATTATTCAAACGCATTCTGTGCAACTTGAAGTGAAACTTGACGAAACAGATGAGGAAGTGATGGAATTTGCCATTGGAAGTTTGCGAGACCGATTTAATAGCTTGAGTAAAGAAATAATCCTTCCTTTTGACGTTAAATTCCCCGATGAAAGCATTACCATAACTGTTCCTAAAGCGGGCGACAAGAAAAAACTATTAGAACTTTCGCAGAAGAATGTAAACTATTTTCAGGAAGAATTACGCAAAAAGAAGATATTGCATCTTGAAGGCAAGTCTGATGAAGACAAGAAAAAAGTGTTGTTTGAATTACAAAAATATTTGCAGACCCCTACCCTACCCTTACACATTGAATGTTTTGACAACTCAAACTTTCAAGGTAGTTTTCCGGTGAGTGCAATGGTTTGCTTTAGAGACGGAATGCCTAGCAATAAGGATTACAGGCACTATAATGTGAAAACAGTGGAAGGCATTAATGACTTTGCCACCATGAAAGAAGTGGTATTTAGAAGATATAAAAGGTTGGTTGCAGAGGAACAAACCCTTCCGCAACTGGTAATTATTGATGGCGGAAAGGGACAACTTGGTAGTGCAATTGAAGCCATTAAAGAACTTGATTTGCTTGGAAGAATGACGGTGGTTGGTTTGGCGAAGAATGAGGAAGAAATATTTTATCCTGGAGATAGCGAATCGAAGAAACTGCCTTGGGACAGTGATAGCCTTAAACTTATTAGGCGAATTAGGGATGAAGTGCATCGATTTGGCATTACTTTCCATCGGAATAAACGGAGTAAAGGAACTTTTAAAAATGAATTGGAGGGAATAAAAGGAATTGGAGAACAAACGGCAAACGATTTACTAAAAGCGTTTAAATCGGTTAAGAATGTGAAGCTTAAATCTGAAAAAGAACTAGCAGAAATAGTTGGTTTATCAAGAGCAAAGCTTATTGTTCAATACTTTAATCCATCCAATGAAGTAAGAAATTAAGGAAGTATGAAGATGAAAGTCAAAAGTTGAAAAGAAACTGAATTGAACTTCAAAATTTTTATTTTGTTTTGGCTAGATTCCTAAATTAATAAATTTAGCGTGGAAAAAATAGTTACTTATAAATGCTAAGAACTTGATTCCAGCATATTTGAAGTAAGGTTAAGAAATTCCATTTTGATTCTAATCAAAATAAATTTAGCATCTTTCGCTTTAATGCTGTCTCTTTCTGACTTTCAGCTTCCTCTTGTTCTTCGTAATACGTTATGGTGCTTGGTGATAAAAAAAATAAATATGGAAGAATATATAAGTATAGGTAAGGTAGTGGCCACGTTTGGTGTGGGTGGCGAAGTAATATTATTGCACAGCCTTGGCAAAAAACTGGTATTTAAAGCAGGTGACGTCATCTTTATTGAACAAGTAAAGGGTAGCTATCTGCCTTATTTTATTGCTTCATCGAAAGCTAGAACCTCAGAAGAAAGCAATATATCCCTAGAAGGGATTACCACTAAAGAGAGTGCTCACAGACTCATATCAAAGAAAGCATGGCTGCTAGATGCTGACTTCAGAAAACATGCAGGCAAGGATAGCCCTATATCATTATTGGGCTATAAATTATATAATGAGGAAGAATATATTGGCAAAATAGAAGAAGTTATAGAACAACCACATCAAGTTTTGCTTCAAATAACCTACAATGGTAATGAAGCATTGATTCCTTTACACGAAGAAACACTCGACAGAATTGACCGCAAAAAAGGCGAAGTTTATGTTACTCTTCCAGATGGATTGCTGGAGATATATGGTTAGTTGTTAGATGTTAATGCGAACCAAGATTGTCATCACAAATATCAAATTGTAAGTTATGAAACCGAAAAGTTTTATCCCCCCATTTAAAAATAGAATTGATGATTTAGTCATTGGGGTGATTTAGAGAAGACAATAATTACCTTAAAATAAACTACCCATTAGAACCTAATACTGGCGTCTTTATTGTGCAGTGACTCAAAGTTTTTTGGAAGTTTATGAACCTTTACAGGGTAGTGCCTTATGTAAAAGAAGATAGCTGTAAAGCAAATAAGCCTTATGAAAAGCCGACTGGGCTGGCACATTTTCGTTATACCTCAACTCTCCCTAAAACTTTGAAAAAAGGATAATCGTTTTAATTATGATAAAACAAATTGCAACAATTTTAATTTTAGGGTTTCCAAATTTCACATGTTTGGCACAACAAAACTTTGAAAAGGTGGACGCTTGGTTGCATAATAATCTCCACGAAATAGGTGGAAGAGGTGTAATTATGGTATGGAGGGAGGGGAAAGTTGTGTATAGTAATGCCCAAAATGAGTTGAATACTCGCGAGAAAATGTCTATGAAATGGGTTGCGAAAAAGCAAGGGAAAGAGGTGAATGAAGCATTACAAGATTTTAATACGTTAACTCAAATGCCCATTGCAAGTTGTAGCAAATGGCTGTCCGCTGCTTTGGTTATGACATTTGTTCAAGAAGGAAAACTAAGTTTAGTAGATACATTAGGAAAGTATTTGCCCATTATGACAAAAAATGGAAATGGAGCTATCCAAATAAAAGATTGTTTAAGTCATCTTACTGGCATAAAAGCACCACTATTGAAAGAAGCTATTACCAATCAACAAGAATTTAAATCGATGGATGATGCTGTTGAAAACATATCAAAAATGGATATGGAAGGTGAGCCAGGCAAAACGTTTCACTATAGTAATGTTGGATTGCAACTTGTGGGAGCAATTATTGAAAAAATTAGTGGACAATCATTTGAAAGTCTTTTTCAACAACGCATTGCAAAGCCCTGTTCTATGCAACACACTACATTTGGGAATAAACCTGTGGTAATGCCAGCAGGTGGTGCCGTGGGCAATGCCGAGGATTATTTACGGTTTTTGTCTATGATATTAAATGATGGCAAGTTTAATGAAAATCAGATTTTAACTAAGCAATCAATTGAAGCCATGCAGCACAACTATGCACATTACGTAAAAGTGGTTTACAAGCCAGAAGAGGCTGATTTGTGGGGTTATGGCTTTGGAGAGTGGACAATGGAAGAGGGAGTTGAAAATGTGCATTCAGTGAGTAGTCCGGGTTTATTTGGCACATTTCCATGGGTGGACAAGGATAAAAAATATGCCGCAATCATGCTTTCTTATAATTTCAATTTCAAAGGCCGCCATTTGCGTTACTTAGGTTTAAAAAAATTGGTAGATGAGTCCATTTCGACTTTGAATAGTATACAAAAGTATTGAATTGAAATTGGTGCATATCTTTAAAGGTGTAACTGAATCACTTTGCCCTCTACTTTTCGCAAGATTTAATATTATAAAAAAATAGTTCTTGGAAATATTATTATCGAAAATTTTTCGCTTATTTTCGTTGCATTAACGATTGAATAGAAAAAATAGAAAAAATGTCAAAGGTTGATTTAAAAATGATGGCCGCACAACTTGGCTTCTCAGTATCTACAGTTTCTAAAGCTTTGCGAGATAGCCATGAGATAGGGGAAAGTACAAAGCAAAAAATTCTAGCAAAAGCAAAAGAATTGGGCTATAAACCTAATCCATACGCTAGCTATATGCGACACCAAAAGAGCAAAACAATCGGATTGATTGTTCCAGAAATTAACAATAGTTATTTTTTACAGGTGATAAATGGTGCCGAATCCATCGCAAGGGAGAAGGATTATCATTTATTAATTTACATTACACACGAAGATGTAGAGCATGAAAAAAGCATTATTGAACACCTTCAAAATGGAAGAGTAGATGGAATAATAATGTCTGTAACACTAAACACTAAGTCGTATGATTACTTGGAAAGGTGCATAAGCAATGAAGTTCCTATTGTATTTTATGACAGAGTTTGCCATGAAATAGAGACAGTAAAAATTGTTACCGATGATTTTGCTAGCGCATTTTCTGCAACTGAACATCTAATTCAGAATGGATGCAAGAATATTGGTTACTTATCATTATCTGATAATTTATCGATAGGGATTAAACGATTGCACGGTTACAAAGAAGCATTAAACAAGCATGACTTACAAATTGATGAATCAAAAATAATACATTGTATCGGCACTGATTCAGCCTTCGATTTTAACTACAAGGCAATAAAAGAGTTGTTAGTAAGTCACCCAGAAATAGATGGAATTTTTGGTTCGATAGAACGGTTTGCCTTAATAACTTACCAAGTATGTAAGGAATTGAAGAAAAGAATACCTGAGGATATAAAGGTGTTATGTTTTTCTAATTTACAAACTGCCAATTATTTAAGTCCTTCTTTAACTACCATTCATCAACCAGCTTTTGAAATGGGGGTAACAGCTGCAACAACTCTCTTCAAGCATTTGGATAAAAAACGTTCAATGTTAGTTAATGATAATATAGTAATTAAATCGACTCTCATCATTAGGGAATCATCAACTCAAAGAAAGGAACATTAATATAAAAGGAATTAGATAAAAGGAAAACGTCGAAAGTAATACAGTTTACTTTCGACGTTTTTCATTTTACTATTTTCTATTGTCTTTCAACTCCTGTTTATGCACTACAGCTTTCGCAAGCATCTCTATTGTCAATTGAACAGGCTATTTGTTCGGCTGCTTCTGTTTTTGTTTGAGACAATACATTTGAGTCGATGGTAAACTTGATAGCATCGGCCGCAGCTTTAGTCCTCAAGTAATACATACCCGTTTTCAATCCTTTTTTCCAAGTATAAAAGTGCATGGAAGATAATTTAGCGAAGTTTGGTTGTTCCACAAACAAGTTTAAAGATTGAGATTGGCAAACAAAAGCACCTCTATCGGCAGCCATATCTATTATGGTACGTTGTTTAATTTCCCAAACAGTTTTATAAATCTCTTTTAAGTTAGCAGGAATCTCATCAATGTTCTGAACCGATCCATTTGCGGCAATAATGCGTTGTTTCATATTGTCATTCCATAAATTGAGGCTCACCAAATCTTTCAATAAGTGCTTATTTACCACCACAAACTCACCACTCAACACCCTACGATTATAGATGTTTGAAGTATAGGGTTCAAAGCATTCGTTATTACCTAAAATTTGAGAGGTAGAAGCAGTAGGCATCGGAGCAAGCAACAAGGAGTTACGTACACCATGCTTCATTATTTCCGATTTAAGGGTAGCCCAATCGTAGCGATTGCTCGGCTGAACATTCCACATATCAAACTGAAAAATACCTTGACTAAGTGGAGAACCTTCAAATGTTTGGTAAGCTCCATGTTCTTTGGCTACTTCATTAGAAGCCACCAAAGCTGCGTAGTAAATAGTTTCGAAAATGTTTTTATTCAACATTTTCGCCATATCACTTTCAAACGGCAATCCTAAAAGCATAAATACATCGGCCAACCCTTGCACGCCCAAACCAATGGGGCGATGACGCATGTTACTGGTTTTTGTTTCCGGAATAGGATAGTAATTATTGTCAATAACCTTATTAAGATTACGTGTAACAATCTTAGTTACCTCTAATAATTTATCAAAATTAAAACTTTTACCTTCTACAAAGCGTGGCAAAGAAAGAGAAGCCAAGTTGCAAACAGCCGTTTCATTTTCATCGCTGTATTCTATTATTTCAGTACACAAATTACTGCAACGGATAGTTCCTAAGTTTTTTTGGTTACTCTTTTCGTTTGCCGCATCCTTATATAGCATGTAAGGTGTTCCAGTTTCTATTTGAGATTCTAAGATAGCATTCCACAATTCCCGAGCAGGAATTGTCTTCTTAGCTTTTCCTGCGGTCTCAAAGCCTTCATACAATGCTTCAAATTCCTTTCCATGCGTGGTATGTAAGTTCTGTGCTTCGTTAGGGCAAAATAAACTCCATTGTCCATCGGCTTCCACTCTTTTCATAAATAAATCAGGAATCCATAATGCCAAGAATAAATCTCTTGCTCGCATTTCTTCCTTACCATGATTCTTTCTTAGATCCAAAAACTCAAACACATCTGCATGCCAAGGTTCAAGATATACGGAGAACGCCCCTTTTCTTTTTCCACCACCTTGATCCACATAACGAGCAGTATCATTAAACACCCTCAACATAGGAACGATACCATTCGACGTACCATTTGTTCCTTTTATGTAACTACCAGTTGCACGAACATTATGAATGTTTAAACCAATACCGCCAGCTGATTGTGAAATCATTGCACAATCTTTCAGTGTATCATAAATGCCAGAGATGCTATCATCTTTCATACTCAATAAAAAGCAACTACTCATTTGTGGCTTAGGCGTACCTGCATTGAACAATGTTGGGGTTGCATGAATAAACCACTTCTCACTCATTAGGTTATAAGTTTCTATAGCAGCAGCGATATCTGCTTTGTGTATACCAAGTGCCACACGCATAAATAAATGCTGAGGACGCTCAACTATTTTGCCATGAACCTTTAGCAAGTAAGATTTCTCTAAGGTTTTGAAACCGAAGTAATCGAAGTGGTAATCTCTTTCATAAATGATAGAACCATTTAAGGCATCTTCATTCTCCTTGATGATTTGATATATGTCTTCTGCAATCAACGGAGCTGCTTCATTGGTTTTTTCGTCGATGTAGTTGTATAATAAACCAGCAGTTTCAGAAAAAGACTTGGCCGTGTTCTTGTGCAAGTTTGACACAGCTATACGAGCAGCTAGCACTGCAAAGTCAGGATGCTTGGTTGTAAAAGATGCAGCAGTTTCGGCTGCAAGATTATCCAACTCTGTAGTTGTCACATTATTGTAGATGCCGATGATTACTTTCTTTGCAATCTCTATGATGTCGTCGCTTTTAAGCTGTAGTCCATAGCTTAATTTCATTATTCTCGACGTAATCTTGTCAAAATGAACAGCCTCTTTCTTACCGCTGCGCTTAATTACAAACATGCTTTATTTAATTATGAGTTATGAAATATGAGTTATTTGTCTTACCGCTTACCGATAACCGTTAACCGATGGGACTTGCGGTCAAACGGTAAGCGGTTAACGGTCAACATCCTAAAAGTCTTCGTCTATAGAGAATGCCTTTGATGACCCTTCTTTTACACCAGCTTTTTGGTATTCTCCTACTCTCTTTTCGAAGAAGTTGGTTTTGCCTTGTAAAGAAATTAACTCCATAAAGTCAAATGGATTTGAGACATTATAAACTTTATTACAGTTGAGTGCAAGTAGTAATCTGTCTGCAACGAATTCAATGTATTGACACATTAATTCGGCGTTCATTCCTATCAACCTTACAGGCAATGCGCTACTTACAAATTCTTTCTCTATTTCCACGGCATCCGTAATAATTTCAGTTACAGTTTCTTTTGGTAAAGGGTTGACAAGATGCTGAGTGTAGAGCAAACAAGCAAAGTCGCAATGCAAGCCTTCATCTCGGCTAATAAGCTCATTTGCAAAACTTAGACCTGGCATCAATCCACGTTTCTTCAACCAGAAAATGGAGCAGAAGCTACCACTAAAAAAAATACCTTCCACAGCAGCAAAAGCAACCAATCTTTCTGCAAAATTTCCCTTATCAATCCAACGAAGTGCCCATTGACCTTTTTTCTGAACGCATTCAATGGTGTCGATAGCGTGAAGTAATCTGTCTTTTTCAACAGTATCTTTGATATAAGTATCAATTAACAGAGAATAGGCTTCGCTATGAATATTTTCAATCATCACCTGAAAGCCATACATGCAACGAGCTTCTGGATACTGAACTTCCTTCAAAAAATTTACAGCCAAATTTTCATTTACGATACCATCACTAGCAGCAAAGAATGCTAACACATGTTTTATGAAAAAACGCTCATCCTCAGATAGTTTGTTTGCCCAATCATGCAGATCCGGGGTAAGGTCAATTTCTTCGGCTGTCCAGAAGCTTGCCTCCGCTTGCTTATACATCTGCCAGATGTCTTGATGGGTAATTGGAAACAATACAAAACGATCTTTATTCTCTTGTAAAATCGGCTCAATCTGCATATCTAATTAAATCATTTTTTGTTAATTCTAAAGTCGTCACCGCATCAGGAAATGCATTATCTGCAACTCCCTTTTTATTTTACCTTAAAAATCAGGATAAAAAGTGCGATTGGAGTACAATACTACAACCTCTGAAAGGAATGGTTTGCTTTGGTTTTTCACATTGTGTTTACAAAAATCTGTAGTTGTTATGGGATAAGGATTTGAGGTGTGTATAACATTAAAAGAGCGAATAAGCTCTAATTAGAGTGGATAGCTTTTAAAGATGTGTACTTTTGATTTATATATAACAATGTAATAATACCTACCTACAATACAAACAAAACAATTTAATCAATACATTTTATATTCAACTCAATTTGAACTTTAAACGAATAAATGCATGTTGACAAAATGGCTTTATCAACTACTATTTAAATAATGAATATTTTTGCTCAACAATAAAGAGTATACCTAATTGACAGGTTTAACTACAATTCCTTAAAAAGACTTCCGTCATTCTCCGCATTAAACCATTTAAATTGTTGGTATAGATTCACTACATCGCCCACTATGACCAAACTAGGAGAACTAAATTTTTTATCTTTAAAGTCGTTGGCACAATTCTTTAATGTAGTAATATTTACCTTTTGATGTGGTGTTGTAGCTTGCTCCACAATGGCAAGTCCTACATCTTTTTTGCCCATATACCTAATTAGCAATTCGGCTAGGTGTATTACGTTCTTTGATGCCATATAAAACACTAGAGTATCATTAGTGGCAGCTAAGTATTTCCATTTTTCTGGACGGTAATTGGCACTTGGGTTAAAGGTAATCCACTGAACCCCTTGCGAAAATCCACGAGCAGTTAATGGAATACCCGTATATGCAGAAGCACCTGCTGCGGCAGTGATACCCGGAATAATCTCGAAAGGAATTTCGTTAGCAGTAATAGCATATAATTCGTCCAACACATTACTAAAGAAAGCAACATCACCGCCCTTCAACCGCAAAACGGTATGTCCTTGCAAAGCATGAGAAACTATCAGTTCATTAATTTCCTCTTGTGGAATGGAGGCATCATTATATCCCTGCTTACCCGCGTTTAATACAACTACATCTTTCTTGGCATTCAAAGAAATGATATCTGGATTCACTAATCTATCACAAATAATCACATCAGCTTCTGCCAATCGTTTTTGTAGTTTGATGGTAATTAATTCTGCATCACCAGGCCCAGCACCTGCAATAATTACTTTTCCTTTCTTTATTGTGACGTTTGTATTTTCCATGAGGGGATAAAAGTAAATAAGGTCTGCCAAGTAATTAACTCAACAGACCTTTATTATTCAAATTTTTTCTAATTACGCTTATTAAAACAATCCCTCAATAGATAAATAACGTTCGCCAGTGTCATAATTGAAAGTAAGAATAGTTGCTCCATCAGGAATATCTACCAACTTTTGAGCAACAGCCGCTAAAGAAGCACCAGTAGACACACCTACTAAAATCCCTTCTTCCTTGGCTATTCTCTGTGCGTAAGTAAACGCTGCATCTTTACTTACTTTAATCACACCATCCAAAATAGCAGTATTCAAAATAGAAGGAACAAAGCCGGCTCCAATTCCTTGCAAAGGATGTGGACCAGGAGCGCCACCACTTAAAACAGGGGACAATTCAGGTTCAACAGCAAACACCTTCAAATTAGGGAACTTTGCTTTTAAAACCTCTGCAACACCTGTAATATGTCCACCAGTACCAACACCTGTTATTAAATAATCAATTCCATTAGGGAAGTCATTTAATATTTCAACGGCTGTTGATGTCCTATGAATTTCAGTGTTTGCAGCATTGTCAAACTGTTGAGGCATCCAAGCATTTGGTGTGGAGGCTACCAATTCTCCTGCTTTTTCAATAGCCCCTTTCATCCCTTTTTCACGAGGAGTTAAAACGAATTCAGCACCATATAAAGCCATCAATCTTCTGCGCTCAATGCTCATACTCTCGGGCATTACTAAGATGATTTTATAACCTTTCACAGCAGCCACCATCGATAATCCTATCCCAGTATTGCCAGAAGTAGGTTCTATAATTATACTATCCTTGGTTAAAATCCCCTTTGCTTCTGCATCCTCAATCATCGCTAACGCAATACGATCTTTAATACTTGAACTCGGATTTGTTTTTTCCAACTTAATATAGACCTTATGTTTATCACCAAAAAGTCTGTTTATAGCTACGTGTGGCGTGTTGCCAATTGTTCCTAAAATGTTACCTGCAATCATGATTAATATTTATTTATTTACATTTAATATTACTTCTGAACTATTATCTCTAATTTGATTTTGAAGTTGATGAGGTTTAAATCACAAAATTTAATACATCCGAAAAATTGTTGACACCACGTACTTTAACTTCACTCTTATGATATACTATGGAGAAAGATTCAACACTATTCGTTAACCAAACATTTCCTCCAATAATACTATCATGTCCTATAACAGTTTTACCTCCCAAAATCGTTGCTCCACTGTAAATAACCACATTGTCCTCAATGGTAGGGTGTCGTTTACTAGAGGCATGTGTTTTATCAACATTTAAAGCACCAAGAGTTACCCCTTGATAGAGTTTGACACGATTGCCAATAATAGTAGTTTCTCCTATCACAATACCTGTTCCATGATCTATAGTGAAGGAAGATCCAATACGTGCACCAGGATGAATATCAATGCCTGTTTTACTATGTGCATACTCAGAAAGTAATCGTGGTAATGTTTGAATTTTTTGTATGTGCAACTGATGTGCTATACGGTAAACCGCTGTGGCATAAAAGCCAGGATAAGCAATCAAAACTTCTTCTATTGATTTTGCGGCTGGATCAAACTCTAAAGTAGCCTCTGCATCTTTTAATAATCTCTTATAAATTTCAGGAAGGGCATCAAAGAAAATTTTTGTGTTTTCTTCTACTTTTACTTCACTTTTTAACAATTCAAAAATTAATGCTGAAAAAGTGTTTCTAAGATTTAAATAGTGATTAGTTAAGGCAGTTTCTGTTTGAAACTTTTCTTGATAAGAAGCAAATAGAAAATTGAACAATCCATCCATAAACCCTTCAGCCAATTCCTTATCAGGGAAGTTGCCATAACATTTTCTGTTCCGATTAAATAACTCTTGTATAAAACTTGCTTCACTCATAACCCATTGCTACGTTATAAACCCCAAGGGAGTCAATAAAAAAATAAAGATAATGGTTTCTATTTTATCCTATAAATAAAATAGACTAAATAAATATAAAAAGTTGCTTGACAACCTAAAGCAATCAAATTACTGTATCATACAAGCACCAACAGTAACGTTGCTTGTTTCATCAATTAAAATTGCGCCTCCGTTAACACGTAGACTTTGATAACTGTCGAAAGCAATGGGTTGTGCAGTTTTAATAGTAGCCCTAACTATATCATTCAAGCCAACATTCTGTGGTGAATAATCTTTTTCTAGGGTATTAACATCCAATTTGTAATCAACAGACTTCAATATACTTCTAACACGAGTACTATTTATTTGGAAAAGATATTTATTGCCTGCCACCAATGGTTTACTATCCATCCAGCAGATTAATACTTCCAATTGTTGTTCTACCTGAGGTAAATCTTCGTCACGTACCAATACATCGCCACGGCTAACATCAACATCATCTTCTAAATGAAGGATTACACTCTGCGGTGCAAAGGCTTCTTCTACCGGCTTGCCTCCCAACTCTATCAGGCTTATTTTGCTTTTTACACCAGAAGGTAGTACAGTAATGGCATCCCCTACTTTATAAATTCCACTGATTACTTTACCAGCATAACCACGGTAATCATGTAACTCTTCAGTTTGAGGACGGATTACATACTGAACAGGGAAACGACTATTGGTAAGATTTATGTCATTTTCAATAGAAACGTTTTCCAAGAAATTCAACAGCGTATCACCTTTATACCAAGGAAGATGCTGTGAGGGATCAACAATATTATCACCATTCAAAGCTGAGATTGGTATATAAGTAATGTGCTTGATGCCTAATTGTTTGGCCATTACATCATAATCTATCAAGATATTATTGTAAACATCTTCAGAATATTCTACTAAATCCATCTTGTTTACCGCCACAACAACATGAGGAATATTCAACAAGGAAGCAATAATTGAGTGCCTTCTTGTTTGCTCAATTACCCCATGTCTTGCATCAATCAAAATGATAATCAGTTCAGAGTTTGAAGCACCAGTAACCATGTTTCTGGTGTACTGAATATGCCCAGGTGCATCTGCAATGATGAATTTTCTTTTTGGAGTAGAAAAGTATTTGTATGCAACATCTATTGTGATGCCCTGTTCTCTTTCTGCACGCAAACCATCAGTCAATAATGCCAAATCTATTTCACCATCTTCACGGTTTTTAGTTTGCTTTTCAATAGCTTCCAAATGGTCAATCATGATGCTTTTACTATCATACAATAATCTTCCTATCAAGGTACTTTTACCATCATCAACACTACCTGCTGTAATAAATCTTAGTATATCCATTATCTTTTTACCCCTATCCCCTAAAGGGAGATATGTTTTGTTGTTTAAAAATTGTTTTACCTCATAAATTTGAGCATCCAAGTTCCCCTTTAGGGGGTAGAGGTGCTAAAAATAACCGTTCTTTTTCCTGTCTTCCATTGCAGCTTCACTCACCTTGTCATCAATTCTTGTTTCGCCACGTTCACTGGTTTTAGTTGCAATAATTTCATTGATGATGTCATCAATTCCCGTAGCATCACTTTCCACTGCGGCTGTACAAGTCATATCACCAACGGTTCTATACCTTACTTTTTTTACAGATATTTTATCAGTAGGTTCCAGTTCAACAAACTTAGACATTGCCACAAACTGACCTTGATATTCTATCACTTCTCTATTATGTGCAAAATAAATTGATGGCAATGCAATCTTTTCTCTACGAATATAATTCCAAATATCGAGTTCTGTCCAGTTGCTTATCGGGAACACACGTACATTTTCTCCTTTATCAATCTTACCATTATAAATGCTCCACAACTCTGGGCGTTGAAGCTTCGGATTCCATTGTCCAAATTCATCTCGTACCGAAAAAATCCTCTCCTTAGCCCTTGCTTTTTCCTCATCGCGCCTTGCACCACCTATGCAAGCATCAAACTTAAATTCTTCTATGGTATCTAATAACGTATAAGTCTGCAAAGCATTTCTACTCGCAAACTTGCCCTTTGGTTCAGTTAGGTTTTTTGCTTTAATGGTATCACCTACATTTCTAACAATTAGCTTCTCCCCTATTTCGGCTGCAAGATTATCTCGGTAATCTAGTGCTTCCTGAAAGTTATGCCCCGTATCTATATGCACTAAAGGAAAAGGAAATTTCCCAGGACGAAATGCCTTTAACGCCAAATGCACCAGTACAATTGAGTCTTTACCGCCCGAAAACAACAAAGCAGGACGTTCAAACTGCCCTGCTACTTCACGCATAATATGTATGGATTCCGACTCTAACTGATCCAAATAATCTAAACCCCTAGCCCCTAAAGGGGGATTTGAAATACCTTCACTATTCTTTATCTCGTTATTAATCATCATGTTTATTTCTAAATCTATTTTCTATTAATTTGCACTCACAATCAGAACCACATTGTTTCCCCCTTCAGGGGATAGGGGTTAATGCTCATGCAGCCCACATTCCTTTTTGTCTGCCTCTTCCCACCACCATCTTCCAGCTCTGAAATCTTCACCCGGCTTAATGGCACGTGTGCAAGGCTGGCAACCTATGCTAACAAAACCTCTATCGTGCAATGGATTGTAGGGTATATTGTTTTTCACAATTTCATCCTTTACTTGTTCGGTGGTGTAATGCAACAGCGGATGGAACTTTATGATGTTGTTACTCTCATCCCATTCCAACATTTCAAGCCCTTGTCTGTCGGGAGAATGTTCTGCACGTAAACCTGTAACCCAAACTTTATTACCATTCAAAGCTCTTTTCAGCGGTTCAACTTTACGAATAAAGCAACAAGATTTTCTATTTTCAATGCTTTCATAAAACGAGTTAGGTCCTTTTTCAGCAACAAACTTACCCAGTGCTTCCGCCTGAGGATAGTAAGGAACAATATGTGTATTATAACGTTCATTGGTACTTACCCAAACACTATAAGTTTCAGAAAACATCCTTCCTGTATCTAAAGTAAAAATACTGATTGGAAGATTATTGTGTAGGATTTCGTGAGAAATCAGTTGATCTTCAAAGCTAAAACTAGAGGAAAAGGTGATTTCTTTGGGGAAAGTTTGGTCTAAAAAAGCAAGTGCCTCTTTAATGCTCAGACCATTAGTTCTAAGAAGTAGTTCGCTAATTGTATCCTTTAGTGCTGATGCCATTTGAATATTTAAGTTAAGTTGGTGTTTTTTTCTACTTCAAAAACGCGTAAACCGCAATTTTCGAAATCCACTATTTAGGGATTTTAATGAAATATAGAACCTAGTTTCAACAAAATTTCACCATAATGGGGGGCAAAAGTAACTACTTCTAATGTATTTTAGGCAATTGAAAATTGAAGTTCCCAAAAATGAAATTAAACAATCAATCTTTCTGCAACACAACTATTCAAAATAGAACATTAGGAAAAAAGGATAGCACCAACGCTTTTTACACTTTTTATTCATCCCCACCTATCCTCCTTATGCCGTTTAATGTTAGTAGGCTTCCTTTAGCTAGCAACCTGTTCTTGTTTGGTTTCTACCTAACTAATTATTTTTTCAGCTTCACTTAATTCTACTTTGACACATTAGGTTTCATCATGTTTGTGTGCAATATTTTGAGGTTAGGCATTCGTTTTTTATTAAAATCGTAACTATTCAGGGGATATTTAACCACAAAGGTCACCAAGGCTTTCACCAAGAACACAAGGATTGTGTTATATTAATTCTTCAGAACTACCATTGGGGGACTATAAATCTTAGTGTATTTAGTTTTTTCCTTGTTTGCTTAGTGGTAACCCCTGAAGAGTTACTTAAAATCTTTATTACAACAGGTAAATCTTTATATTGTAAGAATAAAATATTGAGGATTGTTACACTTGTGAAAATTGATTGGACCGAAAGGAATGATTCATTCGTGTGTGTGTGTGTAACATTTTTTCAACAGAAATGAAATATGAATAATTTGCCACCAATTTCGCTAATGAACACTAATAAATATATTCTATTCGTGTTTATTAGTATAGTTAGTGGCAAAATGCTTTCTTTGTCAAGTTTTATTGTCTCCATAAACTCTTTGAAAAAAAATGTTACACACACTTCATTCGCTACAAAGAAACAAATAGCAGAGCTGAAACAATAGTTAAGAGTTATTAGTAGAGAGTGAAAAATCGATAGCTGTAAGTTTAAAAGAAAAAGGCAGTAAAAAAGTTTTATGTTCTTTATTGCCTCTCTCTATTTTAAAAGCAGAACAAACTAAGGCACACTAACCTCTACTACCTGTGATAGTGCACCAATACCCGCTGTATTAAAACCTGCCGCAGATGCATTCATTGAGGTGAGAGAAGTAAGATTATAAAAATTTGCTGTTGATTTTGTATTCAATATGATTGAAAAAACAATTTCGCCAGCCATAGAAACAGTAAGCTGATTTCCCGACAAAACTACTGTTGCATCTTTGTGTGCCAATGTAAAGAGATAAGCTTTTAAACCTTTAAAGTCTTTTACTTTAGAAGTTATAACTTTTGGTCCTAATTGAGAGTTGCCATGCGATTTAAAATCGGTCATAGCACTCAATGACTTACTTTTTGTAGTATCAGAAGCTGTTGGCTTAAAACCACTCATATTAATAATAGCTAAGTCTCCATCGGCATGAGTATCTACATAATTAGCATTTGCAGTAAACTTCGTTTTCCAATCGTATTCCGCATTGTAATAGTTTCCTTTTCCCGAATCGCCGTTTTTTGTATAAATTAGATAAGTAGATCTCAACAAATCATTGGCTGTTTCAATTACAACACCCGAATGTGGCAATAAAGGAAAAGCGGCCGCATTATCTTTTAGGTCTTTAGCTACACCATCTCCAAAAAGAACCTTCGCATCAGTAGGTTCGCTTATAAATTCATGCGAAACATGTAATTTCAATTGCATAATCGAAGTATTATTTATTAATAATCAGGTGAAGTAAGACTATCTGTGGAATAAAAGATTTTTATTTTCAATTTAAAATATTTCATCAAAATAAAGGATAGAAATGGTTTTTAGAAAGTACAGAACAAGGAAGAGTAAATAGATACTTTGGTAAAAACTAATGATAATTAAAGGCAAAACATACGCTCTTTTGGGCAAAGACGACACTTTCGGCCACAAAGACTACACTTTGGAGGTGAAAGACTTGTCTTTAGGCTGCAAAGTGTAGTCTTTCGCCACAAAAGACATGTCTTTGCTCTTCAGAGTGTAGTCTTTCACTTCCAAAGACACGTCTTTGCTCTTCAAAGTGTAGTCATTGCGCTCCAAAGTGTAGTCTTTGTGGCCGAAAGTGTCGTCTTTGCCAAAAAGAGTGTATGTTTTGAGGGTAAAAATGCCTTTTTGGAGCGAGAAAGTGTATGGAGTTAGTCTAAATGAGGATTTTATGTGATGGGAATGTGTCTGAATCAGGATTCTTAGGATTAAAGGATGTGTAGGATTAAACCGCCCAATATTAGATATACTACAATCATTCTAATTCTGAATTAGATGAATAAATTGTCTGAATCAGGATTTATAGGATTAAATGATAGGTAGGATTAAACCGCCCAAACTTAAATATCCTGCAATCAGTTTAATCCTGATTCAGATGAATAAATTGTCTGAATCAGGATTTATAGGATTAAAGGATAGTTAGGATTATAACGCTCAATCTTTAATATCCTAGAATCAGATTAATCCTGATTCAGATGAATAAATCTTCTGAATTAGGATTTACAGGATTAAAGTATAGGTAGGATTAAACCGCCCAATTTTAAATATCCTACAATCAGTTTAATTCTGATTCAGACATACTTACCTACATTTACACCAAGAGTTGACAATTGGAAATCGCTACGGCCAATTACATAATCTGCACCTGGTATGCCTATATGTTATGAGAGGGGTTAGCGGCTCTCCAACTCTTAGGGGACACTTATGGTGTCCTCTTTTTGTTTATGCATCATAAAAAACAGCGGCTATTTAATGCCTGTACAATATATTTACAAACGAGATAAATTGAAGTGAATCTGAACAAAGGGAAATTATGGCTAACAGTAACCTAACAAATGCTAAAAATGCTAAAAACGATGAGTTTTACACGCAGTACCAAGACATTGAAAAAGAAATAAATGCTTATCTGGAATATAACCCCAACGTTTTTAAAGGTAAAACAATACTACTGCCTTGCGATGACCCCGAATGGAGCAACTTTACCAAGTACTTTGCCCAAAACTTTGAGCGGTTTGGGTTAAAGAAACTAATTAGCACTAGCTATGCCCCCGAAAGCAAAAACTACAAAGCTGTTTACCAACCATCGTTGTTTGAATTGAAAGACCCAAAGTTTGACCAAACCAAAACAGTAAAGAATGGAAAGATATTTATACTGAAAAATGACAAAACAGGTGATGGCAAAATAGATGTGAACGACCTAGAATGGCATTACCTAGAAGGAGATGGAGACTTTAAAAGCAAAGAGATAAAACAGTTAAGAGACGAAGCCGACCTTATTATTACCAACCCACCCTTCTCATTGTTTCGTGAGTTTTTGGCTTGGATAGTAGAGGCTGATAAGCAGTTTATGCTAATTAGTAGTATGAATGCAATTACATACAAAGAAGTTTTTCCACTTATAAAGAACGATAAAATGTGGATGGGAGTAAAATCTACGAGTCAAGCAATGTATTTTAAGACTTCTAATAAGGAATATGCTTTACGTGTTAGTAATGAAAGACCAGAGGGTTCTTGGTGGCGAAAAATAGATGGTGAAGTCTGTATTGGTATAAATAATTCGTGTTGGTTAACTAACCTTGACCACGGAAGGCGTCACCAACCATTGCCATTGATGACAATGGATGATAATTTGAAGTACAGTAAGCACAAGGAAATAAATGGGAAAGGGTATGTGAAATATGACAATTACAATGCAATTGAAGTGCCATTTACAGATGCTATACCTAGTGATTTTGATGGTGTAATGGGTGTGCCTATTAGTTTTTTAGATAAATATTCCCCTGAACAGTTTGAAATTGTTGGAATAGATACAGATGTAAAGGATGGGAAATTGCCAGATTTAGTTAATAAAGAATGGCATGATAAATTAGACAGGGGTTATATAAATGGTAATAGAATTTATAGCAGAATATTGATTCGAAATAAGAAAAGATGAAAAATATAGATAAGGTTAGTTTAGAAACCAGTTAGAACCCTATAAGGGCTTTGAGCCCTTATAGGGTTAATCAAAAAAGTTAACAACAATAAAACAGTATGAAAACAACACTAAGAACCGATATTACGGTAAAAGATATTTGCGATGGCTTTGTGTATAACGAACTAGAAGGCAAAGGTTTGTTTGGCTTAAGTGGCACACTAACCATTCAGCCGGAATACCAGCGCAATTACATTTATGCAGATGGCAAAAGGGATGTTGCCGTAATAGAATCTATCCTTAAAGGCTATCCATTGGGGTTGATTTATTTTAATAAAGTAAGTGCCAATAAACTAGAAGTGTTAGATGGGCAACAACGCATAACCAGCTTTGGAAGGTTTGTTACCAACAAATTTGCCATTAAAGACGAACAGGGTATGCAGCAATATTTTGGTAGTCTGGCCTCTGAACTTCAAAACTTGATATTGACAACTAAGCTTGTAATTTATGAATGTGAAGGTGAAGAACCAGAGATCAAGCAATGGTTCAAGACTATCAATATAGCAGGAGTACCATTAAACAATCAGGAATTATTGAACGCTGTTTATTCTGGTCCTTATGTTACACTTTGCAAAGCAGAGTTTAGTAATAGTCAGAATGCAAACATTCAGAAGTGGAGTGCCTATATAAGTGGTAGTGCCAACAGGCAAGAGTTTTTGGAATGTGCGTTGAATTGGGTAAGTAAAGGAAACATTGACAATTATATGAGCCGCCACCGTTATGAAGCTAACATAATAGAACTAAAAAACTATTTTACAAGTGTAATAGATTGGGTATCGGGCGTGTTTACCAGTGTAGAAAGTGAAATGCGAGGGCTAGAATGGGGTCGTTTGTATGAGCTATACCACGAGCAAGGCTACGACTCAAAGAAAGTATCAGCAGAAGTAAAGAAGCTGTATGGCGACCCTTATGTAAAGAATAGAAAGGGCGTATTTGAGTATATACTAGGTGGTTCTACTGATACCAAACTGCTTGATGTTCGGGTATTTGATGAAGCTACCAAGAAATCAGTTTATACCAATCAAACAGCAGAAGCAGAGAAAAAAGGAATATCTAACTGTTCGCACTGTGCAATAGGTCATGATGCCAACAAAGCAAAGATTTGGAAACTAGCTGATATGGATGCCGACCATGTAGCAGCATGGAGTAAGGGCGGTGCAACGGATATAAAAAACTGTGAGTTATTGTGTAAGCCGCATAACAGGGCTAAGGGAAATAGATAGAGAAAGAAAAAATAAGGGCAGTATGGCGGGAAAAGAGGCGAGCGCATTCTACAATCCGGAAGTTAGATTCTTCCATGCCCACAATCATTACGTAACCTGTGGGTGTATATCATCTACGTGTTCAAACTACTGATGGCAAGGTAAGTGGAGTAGGTTTTGTTAAGGAATAGATAATAGTTGTTAGTTATTAGGGGTTAGTTGTTAGTGAGATTCTTATCATTAATAACTGACCCCTAACATTTAAAAAGAGTTAGTTTCGTTTCAAATAAATGTTATGACAGATAGCGAATTGAAGGAA
>CANFLL010000061.1 GCA_947447825.1 Chitinophagaceae bacterium
CAAGAACACAAGGATTGTGAAATATTATTCCTTCAGAACTACCATTGGGGGACTCTAAACCTTAGTGTTCTTTGTTTTTTCCCTTGTTTGCTTAGTGGTAAATAACCCCTGAAGAGTTATATTTTTTATACCTAAACTAGAAAGCCGTTGAAGCTTTCAACTTCAACGGCTTTCTATAATTTAAAATTTAAAACTGAAAATTCAAAACTATCCCTCCATATTCTGTCTCAACCATCTTTCTATTTCGTCTAGTGTCATTCCTTTTCTTTTGGCGTAATCTTCTACTTGGTCGGGCTGAAGCTTACCTACACCATAATATTGACTCTGAGGATTGGCGAAATACCATCCGCAAACTGATGATGCAGGATACATAGCCAAGCTTTCGGTAAGCGTGATGCCAATGCTTTCGGTAACATTCAATAAATCGAATAACTTATACTTCTCCGTATGGTCAGGGCAAGCAGGATAACCCGGTGCCGGACGAATACCTAAGTATTTTTCATGAATCAATTCATCATTGGTTAAATGCTCATCGGTGGCATAACCCCAATATTCTTTTCTTGTTTTTAAATGGAGACACTCTGCAAAAGCTTCTGCTAATCTATCAGCAAGTGCTTGTAACATAATCTTGTTATAGTCATCCAAATTAGCTTCGAAAGCTTTTATGTGCGGCTCGATACCATCGATGGTAACTGCGAAAGCACCTAGATAGTCGTTAGTTGTTAGTGGTAAGTTGTTAGTTATCGGAGCAACAAAGTCTGCCAAAGAGATATTAGGCTGACCTGGAGCCTTTTCTATTTGCTGACGCAAGAACTCTAAATGGACATACCGTTGACCGTCAACCGTTGATCGTTGTTCGCCTCCATCGGTAAACGGTAAACGGTTAACGATAACCCTATCCCCTTCGCTTCCTGCTTCCCAGAAACCAATAGTTCCTTTTGCTGTCAACCATTTTTCTGCAATGATTTTGTCTAATAAAGTATTCGCATCACTGTATAGTTTAGTTGCTTCCTTACCTACAATCTCGTCAGAAAGAATGGCAGGGAAGTTTCCGTGCATTTCCCAAGCAATGAAGAAAGGCTTCCAATCAATATATTGCCTTAGTTCGTTCAAATCGAAATCTGCAAACACTTTAGTACCTGTAAACTGAGGTTTTACCGGTTGGAACGTAGCCCAATCTATGTTTACTTTATTGGCCAAAGCCTTAGTGTAAGACAAATAGTTTTTGTGAGATTTCTTATTATCGAAGCCATGTTTTAGCTTGGTATATTCGCCATAAGTCTGCTCTAAGAAGGCTGGTTTACTATCATTGCTCAATAAACTACCCGCAACGGTTACGCTACGGCTAGCATCCAATACGTGAATAACGCCATTGCCATATTCGGGGGCAATCTTAACGGCCGTATGCATACGGCTAGTGGTAGCACCACCAATCAGCAAAGGTTGTTTCATTCCACGACGCTTCATTTCTTTAGCAACATGAACCATCTCATCAAGCGAAGGAGTAATCAATCCACTCAATCCAATAATGTCTGCCTTGTGGTTGATGGCGGCTTCTAGAATTTTATCTGTAGGAACCATTACGCCCAAATCGATAATGTCATAACCATTACAACCCAAAACCACCCCAACAATGTTTTTACCTATATCATGTACATCACCTTTCACGGTAGCCAAAAGTATCTTGGCTGCACCCGCACCTTCCTCATTAATAGTCCCTGCTGCAATGTGCGCCAAACGACGTTCTTCCTTTTCAGCTTCAATATATGGAGTCAGAACAGCAACACTTTTCTTCATTACACGGGCACTCTTTACCACTTGCGGCAAGAACATTTTACCCGCACCAAACAAGTCGCCCACAAAGTTCATCCCATCCATCAAAGGGCCTTCTATCACATCCAAAGGTTTCGGATATTTCACCCTTGCCTCTTCTGTATCAGCATCAATGTATTCAGTAATACCGTTAACCAAAGCATGTTTTAATCTTTCTTCTACCGAAGCATCGCGCCACTTTTCATCTCTTTCCTGAACCTTTCCTTTTGCTTTAACCGTCTCGGCGAAGGCAATCAGCTTTTCTGTAGCTTCGTTGTTATCATTGTTTCTATTAAGGATTACATCTTCACAAAGTTCTTTCAGGCTTGGTTCAATCTCGTCATAAACCACCAATTGACCCGCATTAACGATACCCATATCCATACCCGCCTTGATGGCATGAAATAAGAAGACAGAATGCATGGTTTCACGTACATGTTCATTACCCCGGAAAGAGAATGACAGGTTACTAACGCCTCCACTAATTTTTACCAAAGGATGCCTTTGCTTGATGATGCGTGTGGCTTCAATAAAATCTACACCATAGTTATTGTGTTCCTCTAAGCCTGTAGCAATGGCAAAAACGTTAATATCGAAGATAATATCTTGCGGATCGAAACCTACTTGCTCGGTTAATATCTTGTAAGCTCTTTCAGAAATTTCTACTTTGCGCTCTAGGGTATCGGCTTGGCCTTTCTCATCAAAAGCCATTACAATAACAGCAGCACCATACGCTTTACAGATGAAGGCATGCTCAATAAATTTCTCCTCCCCTTCTTTCATTGAGATAGAGTTTACGATGCAACGCCCCTGAATACATTTTAAACCTGCTTCAATAATCTCGAACTTAGAGCTATCCACCATGATAGGAATCTTAGCAATATCTGGTTCGCTTTGCAATAGATTGATGAAGGTGGTCATGGCTTTTACACCATCCAACAAGGCATCATCCATATTTACATCCAATATCTGCGCACCATTTTCTACTTGTTGGCGTGCAACAGAAAGGGCTTCTTCGTATTGATTATTCAAGATAAGTCTGGCAAACTTCTTACTACCTGTAACGTTGGTACGCTCGCCCACATTGACAAAGTTTGTCTCCGGACGAATAATTAAAGGCTCCAAACCACTTAATCTTAAAAAAGGTTTTATCGTTGTACTCATTTTATATATTTAACCACAAGGAACACAAAGTTTTCACAAGGAACACAAAGTTTTCACAAGGTTCACAAAGTTTTTTATTTTTTCTACTATCAAAATAAATCTAACCAAAAGGGACACAAAGTTTTCACAAGGTCCACAAGTTTATTTATTTAACCACAATGTCAACCAAGGGTTTCACCAAGGAGACAAAGATTATATTGTATTATAGATAACCATTAATAACTCTTTTCACACCATCTTTAAATAATATAGAATTGAAGTTTATTAATAATCCCAGTTTACATCCTGACAACTTTAGATAAGTTATAATTTGTGCAAAATGAATGTCAGTTAAAGACTCCACAGCTTTAAGCTCGATTATAAATTTATTTTCAATCATTATATCAACTCTATACCCAACATCTAAGTTTATCGCCTCATAAATTAACGGTAGCGTTTTTTGCCTTTCAAACCAAACTCCATTGTTAAACAATTCATAGCATAAACATTCTTCGTAAGCGCTTTCTAGTAAGCCAGGACCTAATGCTCTGTGTATTTTTAGTCCACATTCAAACACCACTTTTGCAATCTCATTTTCGGTCATTCTTTAAGTTTTACAAAGGTTTACACCTCTCATTATAACCCTAGTGTCCTTTGTGAGAACATTAGTGACCTTTGTGGTTAAGCTAAGCTAAGCCAACTCCAACTCCAACACAGGCAATCTTCTTGGTTCGATTGTTCTTACTTGATCTGCAATATGTTTAATATGGTCTGGAGTAGTGCCGCAGCAACCACCTACTATATTTACCCAGCCATTCTGTGCCCACTCCTCAATGAAATGTGCCGTTTGGTGTGGTTGCTCATCATATTCGCCCATTGCATTTGGTAAACCAGCATTAGGATAAGAAGAAGTATAGCAAGCAGCAATACCACTCAACTCTTCAATATGTCCACGCATTTCTTGTGCACCCAAGGCACAATTCAAACCAATACTCAATGGGTTTGCATGTTTTACAGATATATAAAAAGCCTCAAGAGTTTGTCCAGACAGTGTACGTCCACTAGCATCAGTGATGGTACCACTAATCATTATTGGCAATTCACCCCCATCCCCTGAAGGGGAGTTTCTGAAGAATTGTTTTATAGCAAATATGGCTGCCTTTGCATTGAGGGTATCAAAGATTGTTTCTACCAATAATACATCCACGCCACCTTCTACTAAGCCTTTTATTTGCTCAGTGTAAGCTTCAACTACTTCATCAAATGTTACTGCACGGTAACCAGGATTATTTACATCGGGCGATAGACTCAATGTTTTATTTAGAGGCCCAATTGCACCTGCAACAAACTTAGGTTTGGTATCTTCAGGATGAAGCACCTTATATTGTTCAATAGCTTTTCTAGCACATTGAGCAGAAGCCACATTCATTTCGTAGGCCACTGCCTGCATATCGTAATCAGCCTGTGCAATAACGGTACTACTAAAAGTATTTGTTTCTACAATGTCAGCACCCGCTTCTAGGTACAAAAGATGAATCCCAATAATAACTTCCGGTTTAGTAATGCTTAG
This sequence comes from Chitinophagaceae bacterium, assembly GCA_947447825.1. Taxonomy (GTDB): domain Bacteria; phylum Bacteroidota; class Bacteroidia; order Chitinophagales; family Chitinophagaceae; genus Parasediminibacterium. The sequence goes on from CANFLL010000061.1 coordinate 4,526, forward strand.
CAGGTCATTATTACCCTTTACATCCAAGTGCCAATCCTTAAACCTTTCCCCTCTATAATCAGCCTCTTCTAGTTTATGACGTTGAATCATGGTACCCATTGCACCATCAATTACCAATATTCTTTTTTCTAATTCTTCGTGTATCAAACTCATATCTGTAATGATTAACGGTTAAAGTGTAGTAATCAATCAAGTAAATTAATAAAAGCTATTAAAGCATATAGCAGCAAAGAAGCATAAAGTACTTGATTAATAAAAACAAAAAAGAGAAAAAGAAGAAAATCAATATTCCTTTTTCTCTTTTTGAGCTGCTTTATTCTTTATGCCTAAGAAAGTTGAATGTAAAAGGGTTTAAATATTAAGTCAAAAAAGACGCTTTAATTTATCTAAAGCTGCTCTATTTGTTTTTACAATTTCTAAAAAAACCTTTTAGTTGTATTTAGCATCCACGGTAATTTCAATATCATTCGAAATCACAGATCCAATATCTTTTCCGGTGATGCCATAGTCTTTAAGCTTTATTTTGAACTTACTCTTTAGTTGAATCTTTCCTTTTTCAATAACAATCAAACCAGCAGCACTTTGTTTTTTGCTAATTCCTCTAATTACTAAATCTCCAGTAGACATTACCGGATATGCCCCATCTTTTGAAAAATTCACCGTAGCAATATTGGTTATTGCTCCTTTAAACTCAGCCTTCGGAAACTTATCACTTTGCATATAGTCTTTGCCATTGAAATGTTCTTGCATCAAGTCGTTTTCGAAAACAAAACCTTTAATTAAAAGGCCAAACATGATTTGACCTTTATCTGTCATTTTACTATCCACTTGGTTGTTAACCGCATCAATATCTTCGGTGGGGGTAGTAGAAAAGAACTTAATCTGTCCCACTTTGGTAGCATAAATTTTTTGTGCAAACAACCCTATGCACAATGAAAGTGAAAACAGTGAGAGAAGAAATACTTTTTTTATCATTATTTATTGTTTAGTAACAATTCCATCATTCACAACTACGTCACTTAAAAAGCCAGTAACAACACCTTTCACAGTAATTGTACTACCACCTTTTACTTCTAATTGTTTATCACCTCTTAAAGAAACAAAAACATTAGAGAAAGCATCATCACTTTTAATGGTAACGGTTGGTTTTCCTGTTTGATCTTTTTTAGCTTCAACCACTTCACCAGTAATTTCAGCTACTTTATTTAAATATTTAGTATTAGCTTGAGATTCATTTGTTTGAAATTCTTTCACTATATCTTTCGCTGAAACAACAATAGCGTTTTCGCCAGCAATATCACGTACATGGTGTGTTGGTCTGTAGAATACAAAATACCATACACTTGTAAAGCCTACAACGGCTAACAATAATGCACCAATGATTAAATTTTTCTTATTCATTTTAAACTATTTAGGAGGCAAATTTAGCTATTTTAAGTGCAAAGAAAATTAAGGACTTGCTAAAAAGGTAGAATAGGTGCAGGATGCAGGATTCAAGTTGCCAGATTCAGGTTACTGGTTACTGGTTACTGGTTACTAGTGTTAGGCAATACCTGTAACCATCATCCTGCAACTTGTAACTTGAATCCAGTAACTTGTAACCTGAAACTATTTACTTCACATATTGATTCACCGGAAGCCTATTAGCAATACTCCTTGCCAATGTCATTTCATCTGCAAACTCCAGTTCACCACCAAATGAAATGCCTCTAGCTATGGTGGTTACTTTACAACTCTTCTGACCCAATTTTCTTTGAATATAATAAATAGTTGTATCGCCCTGTATGTTGGGGTTTAGTGCAAAAACTAGTTCTGTAGTTTGTTCGCTTTCTATCCTGCTTATAAGGGTCTCGATATTTAATTGATCTGGACCTACTCCATCTAAAGGAGAAATGATACCGCCCAAAACATGATAAGTGCCATTAAATTGTTGTGTATTTTCTATGGCAATTACATCTCTAATGTTTTCCACCACACAAATTAGCTGTTGGTTTCTGCCAATCGTATTGCTACAGATGCTACAGGTATTACCATCACTAACATTGTGGCATCGGCTACAAAATTTAATCTCTTCCCTCATTCGGGTAATGGTTTCCCCAAAATGCTTCACCTCATTTACGTCTTGTTTAAGCAAGTGCAGCACCAATCGCAAGGCTGTCTTTTTGCCAATACCGGGCAACTTAGCAAACTCTGAAACTGCATTTTCTAATAGTTGAGAAGGTAACTGCATCTTTAATATATGTATTGCATAAATGTGGTTTATCATCCAATTCCGCATCTTGCTTACGAATCAATATAACCCGGTAGTGCATCAAATGTTGACTCTTTGACTAAACGTGCTACAAAAAATGACTTTATTTCTATTAGTGAATCGAATGTTTGAGATTAATCCAATTTAAATATTCAATACAGTTTATGTACTTTCAACAACTAATGACCTCCACTACTTTTTGTTTCATAATCAATTCCTTGATTTCGCAAAACAAATTGCGCCCTAATAGCATAAAATGCTAGATAAGCAAAACAAACAACCCCAACAATATAGCTGTATTTTATGCCTAACAAAGCGTCAGATGCAACAGTCCCTTGTAGCAAGCTTATTAGTCCTCCACCCATTATCATCATTATTAACAAACTACTTCCTTGATTAGTATGCTTTCCTAAACCTGCCACTGCAAGCGTAAAAATGCAAGGCCAAAGCGTACTACAGAATAATCCTACACTTGTAAAAGCATACACACTTACTAAACCATTTGTAGCCATGCCAATTAGTAGTGATACAATTCCACACGATGAAAAGATGAAAAGCATTCTAACAGGATTTCCTCTGCTTAATAGGTCACCAATAATCATGACAGGGATAACCAACGCATAAACAAAAAAGGAGGTCATGTCATGTTGTGCGATGGTGTTTACAATTAAGAATACGATAAATGCAACGTAAGGCATTAGGAAGCTAAGTACTTTTTCAATGGGTTTGCTAACACCAAAAGCTCCCACAGAAGCGGTCCATCTACCAATCATTAAGCTTGCCCAATAAAGAGAAATGTAAGGTGCAATTTTATCGGTGGCAACGCCTAAATGCTGTTTCATGTATTCTGGCAGATTGCTAGCTGTTGCTACTTCCACACCTACATAAACAAAAATAGCAATCATTCCCATCCAAAGCTGAGGATATTGCAATGCAGATGTTTTGTGCAATACTTGTGTGGCATCAGTTGCTTCTTCTGTTGCTACTGCTTCCAAATTAATTTTATTAGGGATTGATGAAAATTTAAAAAAGGCTGCTACTAACAAAAAGGCTGCCCCTAGAATTAAATAAGGGGTTTTAACACTCTCGATGCTTGCTGTAGTATTCCCAGCACTAACACTACCAAAAATGGCAAAACTTACTAATAAGGGCCCAATGGTTGTGCCAAAATTGTTAACTCCTCCAGCCATGCTTAGTCGTTGAGAACCTGTTTTAGGATCTCCAATAACAACTGTTAAAGGATTGGCTGCTATTTGTTGCAATGAAAAACCTAAACCAACTATGAATAGGCCAGAAATCATTAAAGTAAAAGAAGATGTATTGGCCGCAGGATAAAAAAGTAATGTGCCAAATGCCGAAATAACTAATCCTAAAGCAATTCCATTTTTGTAACCGATTGCATTCAATAAATCTTTTCCAATAACTTTCGAAATACCTGTATAAATTAGTGATCCTACTGTGTAGGCTACATAAAAAGCTACCGACACTAACTGACTCTGTGCTTGAGATAATGAAAAGGCTTTTTTGAAAACAGGTATTAAAATATCATTACTTGCAGCTACGAATCCCCAAAAAAAGAAAACACTGATAAGCGTTCCAAATTGATTCCATTTTGTTTGTTGTTGCATTATTAGCGTATTAAAGAGTAAAAAGCAATAATAAATTCAGTGATGTATGAATTGTAAATATATACGAAAACAAAGAAACCACTTATTAGGGTGGTTTCTTTTTATAAAAGCATATAATATTATCGATCACTCCTAAAATAAATAGAGCATTTTGAAACTAAACGCAGTGCCTTTCTGCCCAATAAACTTTAACTTATAACCAAGATCTTACTAGTAAGGAAGCGTAACAACCATTTCCGTTCCTTTTCCTTCTTTGCTAGCGCAGGTAATTTTTCCTTTGTGTAGCTCCACCAGTTTTTTCACAATGCTCAGTCCCAAACCAGTTCCATCTATCTGATTTACGTTTTCAGCTCTATAGAATGTACTAAAAAGTTTATCTATACTTGCTTGTGGAATGCCGATGCCGAAATCTTTTATGGAAACTACTAGTTCAACATCAAGAAATTGAATTGAAATAGTAGGCAACGGACAACCTGCTGAGTATTTAAATGCATTTGAAATAAGATTGAGAAAAGTTATTTCTAATAATTTTCCATCGGCACAAATTTGTTTTGGAGTACCAATAATAGTAACATTTGAAATCTCTGATACATGTTGCTTCAACGAAACTCTATTACTTACCTTTTTGATGAGCGCTAATATGTCAACATTTTTTGGTGCAAAGTGCATACGTCCACTTTCACTTTCTTCCAACAATAGAACTTCCTCAATAAGAGAAATCATTTCTTCGGTTTCATTTTCTATGTTTGAAATATCCTTCAACAATAATGCACTTTTCGTTTCTTCCACATCCTCAATACCCAAAGTCATCAATTCGCAAAGCCCCTTGATGATTGATAAGGGTGTTTTAAATTCATGCGAAACAAACTGTAAAAAGCTAGATTTAATATGGTTAAGTCTTTTCTCTTCCTCTAATTCCTTAAAAATCTTTTCTTCTTCCATTTTGCGTAGGTCGGCCACTTTAGCTGATGTAATAGCCCAAAGAGTGTCCGTAGATTCATCATAAATTATTTTGGCAGTCATTTCTAACCAAGTATAACCACCATCTTTTTTTGGAAACCTAAAAGTTACAGTATCTGTAGGTTTGGCAGTATTGTTCAGTTGTGATTTTCTATATGCCCGAACAATTTCTAAATCGTCAGGATGACAGAAGTCGAACGGGTCTTTTTCAATAAGCTCTTCTGGATCATATCCTGCAATTTCAACCACAGAAGGAGAAACATATTTAATACTAGATTTATTACTTTCTATTAAAAAAACAAGGTCTCGAATGTTTTTAGACAATAATTGATAGTATAGCTGAATCCTTTTTTGTTCAGTAATATCCCTTGAGATTCCTGTAAATCCTATAATTTTTTTATCGTCTGAATACAAAGGGGTGCATATTGCATTAAACCATACTGTTTCATTAGTTTTAGATATTAACCTAACTTCAACACTGTATGAAAGCATTTTTCCATTTAGAACATTTTTTCGAGCCTCAATAACCTTTTCTACATCATTTGGATGAAAAAAAGATAAACTACTTCTGCCAATAGTTTCATTCTTATCATATCCAGTAACTTTTATCCAAGCTTTGTTAACATTAGTAATTATTCCATCTATTGTTAAGGTATAAACGATATCAGAAGTGGTAGATAATAGATGTTGGTAGACTTTTTCATTTTCATTAATCGTTTTTAAATATTCTTTTTCTTTTGTAATGTCTGTTGAATAAATACAAATATTTTCTATAACCTTATTAAGGTCATATAGTGGATGAACTTCGGTTTTTACATAAATTTTCCTGTTGTCTTTACTATAAATCACGTTTTCATAACTAGTTACTTCCCCTGTTCTGGCGGTTTTTATAGCTTCAATCAAATTGGTTCTGTCAGTTTCACTACCAGCAAGCAAATCTGTTACTATTTTTCCTTTCACTTCTTCTAATGGATAACCTACCATTTGTTCAGCTCGCTTGTTTATCCATAAAATATCTCTTTCAAATCCAATAATGGCAATTGCTCTATTTGCATTTTCAAGCACCTGCTCGAAGTTATATTTCCTTTCAAGTTCACTTTTTGTTGCAGCTAATTGTCTCTTACACTCATCAAGTTCTAATTGTAATAAATCTATTTCTTCCATTTGTGGGGTATTATGTGCTCATTTTTTAAAACCTAAAAAAACGTTATTTCCTTAGATTAAATATTCAAAGATAGTGTTCTATATGCTTGTTATTATAAAATTCATTCTCCTTTATTGCTTTTATCTATATAATAAGCGTATAAAATTTAACTAATATGATGCTTGTCATAACTTATAGATGCTTTCAAGGCAATAATTGCTTCTAAAATAATTTAAAAAAAATAGCTATCTCAAAAATATCATTCATTTTACTGATAAGTAATTGTCCATTACTTTACCCTAAAAGCATTTTACTGTACAGTAAATTCATTTTACTGGTAAGGAAAACGATAATACGGTACAGTAAAATCAAAATAATTATAAGGAAAACCAATTTACTCTACAGTAAAATGAATATACTGTAGAGTAATTAAACAATACTGGTCAGTAAAATCGGGGTTAGGTCATTCAAATATTCATTTAGTTGCATCAAAAAGTAATTAATGGTAAGGTTAATTTGATTGTTTAAATTCAGTAAGATTGAAAAGGCAGGTTTAATGGGTTAAATTTTTTCTAGCTTATTTTAATGTTAAACATAACTATTAGCTACTATTTACTTGTTGATTTTTACATACAAAACATTTACTTTTAGCCCATCCCAAAAGGTTTTAACATGAAAAAATTATTGCTGATTATTGCTTTAACAACTACAAGTGCTATTGTTTTTGCTCAAACAAACAAAGAGCTGTATCAAATAGCAAGAACGGCTATGTTGCAAGGTGATTTGGATAATGCTATTAAAAATTATAATGCTTTACTAAAACAAGATTCAGAGAATATAGACGCTTTAAATGATTATTGTTATCTGTTAGTGTTGGAAAAACAGTATCCTAAAGCAATTGAATTGGGCAAACTTATGATTGCTAAACCTAAAGCAGATTTTCAATCTTATCAAACATTGGGTCTAGCTTACAAAGGCAAAGGAGACCTTAAAGAAGCAGAAGCTCTCTATAAAGAAGGATTGAAAAAGTTTGCTGATGTTGGAATTTTGTATAATGAATATGGTGAACTGTTTGCCATGCAAAACAAATTTTCGGATGCTATTGTGCAATGGGAAGCTGGCATTAAGGCGGATCCTGGTTATAGCAAAAACTATTATAATGCAGCCATGTATTACAGTAAAGTAAAAGAAGATTTATTCTGGACAATACAATATGGTGAAATATTCATTAACCTAGAAAGCTACAGTGACCATACTGCTTTAATAAAAGTGAAACTTTTAGACGCGTATAAAAAGTTGTTTACCGGAGATAAGCTAGTTACATTACTTAACAATCCTGCCAATACTCCTTTTCAAAAAGCTTGGTACCTAAACATAAGTTTGGCAAGTAGCCTATCAAAAGATGGGATAGATGCTGAAGTTCTTGGGGCAATTAGAACAAGGTTTATTTTGAACTGGTTTTATACAAAACAAAATGAAGCAACCCCTTTTCACATGTTCGAGCATCACCAATATATGATTAAGGAAGGTTATTTTGATGCCTACAATCAATGGATTTTTGGAGAAACTTCTAATCCTCAATTATACCAAATGTGGTTGAACACACATGCTAAGGAAATGAGTTTCTTTAAAGTGTATCAACAAAACAAGCTCTACAACCAACCCTCTGGAGAATATTACAAGTAACGATTTACCACTAAGGACACGAAGGTTTCACAAAGAACACAAGGATGATAGGTTATTATTATAAATAGGAATACTAAACCTTAGTGTCCTTTGTTTTTTCCTAGTGAACTTTGTGGTTAAGCTTCTCACAAATATTAAATAAGAAACCCCCAGTCTGTTGTTACAGTGGGGGTTTCCTTCATTTGCAGTTTGCTTCGGCAGCTATTTTATAAAGCAGAAAGTCTGTTGTCAATCTCTTTGCTTAATAAAGCAAAAATCTCATCCAATGATCCTTCGCCTTTTACATTTTTAACCTTATCAAATTTCTTATAATAATCAGCTACAATTGCAGTTTTGTTTTTATACTCCACAATTCTATTTCTAATCACAGTTTCGTTAGTGTCATCACTTCTTCCGCTTGTTAGTCCACGGTTAAGCAATCTTTTCACTAACTCTTCATCACTAACATCTAGTGCCAATACAACACCAATTTCTGTTCCTTTTAGTTTTAGCAACTTATCCAATGCTTCTGCTTGAGCAGTTGTGCGAGGAAAGCCATCAAACAAAAACCCATTCACTTGTGGGTTAGCTTCTAGGGCACTGCTAATCATGCCTACCACTACTTCATCAGGAACTAATTGCCCAGCATCCATCAACTTCTTTGCTTCTAAACCAAGTGGCGTTCCAGCAGCAATCTCGCTTCTTAGTAAATCGCCAGTAGAAAGATGTTTTAGGTTGTACTTAGCAATCAGATTTTCACTTTGGGTACCCTTGCCACTACCGGGAGGGCCAAACAATATAATATTAAACATTTGCGTAACGCTTCTTATTGAGCGGCGAATATAATACTTGCTTTGAAATCTGCTTTAACAAAACCTTACAATAATAAAAAACGTTGCTTTGTAAGGCATATTTGCCAACTTCGTCTGATTGATTGTATGATTTCTTAATCAGTTAAAATAATTTAAAAGTATGTTTAAAACAGCAATCACCTTAATTACAGCAACTTTACTATTGCAAAGTTGTTTTTCTCAATCAACTACAAATAAAAAAGAAAAAAGTATGGAAGACAAAAAAATGAATAACCCTGTTTACTCAACCACAGATAGTAGCAAGGTTAATTTGAAAGAAGACGAATGGAAAAAAATACTTAGCCCCGAAGTATTCCATATAGCAAGGCAAAAAGGTACAGAAAGACCCTACACGAGTAAGTTTGAGGGATTTAAAGAAACAGGAACTTATTACTGTGCAGCTTGCGGTAATCCATTGTTTAAAAGCGATGCCAAGTTTGAGAGTGGGTGTGGATGGCCAAGCTTTTATGAACCCATTAGTAAAGGAGCAATTATTTACACACCAGATAATACTTATGGTATGAGCAGAACAGAAACACAATGCGGCAGATGCAAAGCTCATTTAGGACATGTGTTTAATGATGGTCCGCCCCCAACAGGATTGCGCTTCTGCATTAATGGTGTGGTATTAGATTTTGAGAAAGCAAAAGATGCCGAAAAGAAATACAATGAAGAACATAAATAAGTTGAAAGTCGAAAGTTGAAAGTGCACTCTCGACTTTCAACTTTCAACTTTCGACTATTAAAATATATTAAGATGGAACGATGGATGATTTACGCTTTACTATCCATGCTTTTTGCTGGGTTCACTTCTGTAATTGCTAAATACGGAATGAAAAATGTGAGTGGAGATACTGCACTTACTGTACGCACTAGTATGGTTTTTATTTTGGTTTGGGTAAACGCTTTTGCCCTAAACAACGTAACCAAACTAAAACTACTAACCCAAAAGGACATATTGTTTCTGTGTCTGTCTGGCGCAACAACCACACTTTCTTGGGTTTTTTATTATCGAGCAATGAAGGATGGCAATGTATCTGTTGTTGCCACCATAGATAAAGCAAGTATCGTTATCACCCTTTTGCTTTCTTTCTTTATATTAAAAGAACCTTTCACTTGGCAAATCGGTTTGGCTGGTTCACTCATTACCGCAGGGTTATTAATACTTATTTACAAATAGATTTTTAGGTTGTTTAACCGCAAATACCGCAAAGCTTTCACGGTTAATTTACGCTCAATAAAAAAACACGCATTCATACCCTACACCTCTGCGTCCTCAAAACAAGACCCTTTTCCTTTGCTATTTCTTTGCAATCATTGCAGTTAATTTACCCTCCATAATTGAATAAGAGAAACTTTTATTTCGCACTTCCTATAAAAGTCCACCTTCCCCATAGTTCTGGTGTTAATGCAGCTTCCGATGGCACATCCGATACAATTGATGTTGCCTTATTACTCCAATACACCCTAGAAACAGTTTGTTTTCCATCACCTCTCAATATGCCAATATCCCCTTTAATGATCATTCCTTCTTTCGGTTGAAGATTTAAAACCTCTAAAGGAACAGCTATTTCATAGTTGCCATCATTGCTTGCAGCATATTCTATCTTACTACTAATGTCTTCCACTTTGTCGAAAGTAATGGTGCGCCAAGGCGATGAAAAGGACACTCTATCAGCATCTTTTGTTCCTGTAACTACTGCTTTATAGAGCATTGCTTTTGGTTTTCCATGAATGATAGTAACCAGCAAACGGACATCTCCAGCCCATGGGTTTTTTCTATCAACAGCCGATGATGGGTTAGTGCCAATCATCACATCCAATGCGCCACCAGTTTTAAAAGAGGCAATAGGCTGCTCTCCCGAATTTTTTAAAAGTTGCGCATCCCCTGTTTTGTAACCTACAACTAAACGGTTTGAAGAAACAATTACAGCACCTGTAACATTATAGGGTTTACTGTTAGAATTAAAGTTAGCAGCCACACCACTTTTGTCAATATCAACCCAATCTGTTTTTGGCCAATCAGCAAATGATGCATCAACTTTAATAAGGGAGGACGTTATAGGAACATTCAGTATGCCCACTCCTCTATTTTTTTGGCGAGAAGCTTCCTCATTCATTTCATATTGGCGACTCTTTTCTAGTTCTTTATTCGTTATAGTAATTTTTGAATCTGGCAAACGTTGCACGCTATTTAATCCATCTATTTTAACGATTGCACTTCTGCCGCCATCCATTAAATAAACTTCTCCATCCGTTGTTTGGGTAATAGTAGGCCAAAAGTTTTCTTCACTCAGCGTAAGTCCTTTCAAATCCATTCCTCTCTCCGAGTAGGGCATTTTCCAAGTTTTTCCCAAACGATTTGGCTCAAAAAGTGTAGTAACAAATAACCCATCATCGGTAAATAAATAGACCATCCCATGATTACTGTTCACACCCCAAAGCGAAACAGCATCTGCCCCTTTCATTTTCATCATTCCACCCAACAATCGAGTTGGGCCAACCAGTTCTCCTGAAAAATTTGGAATTGGAGCTTCATGTGAGGCGTGCAATCCTGGCCAAAGGTTAGGATAACTCCAAACAGGCCTTCCTTCCTTTGCTCCAGAAATAGAATATCTACTAAATGGCTCAATGCCCAGTGTTGCTACCGTCCAACCATTTGGTTCTGTCAACAATTGATTACCACCCGACGAGGCAGGAGGTTGAACTCCTTTCACCAAAACTTTTCTGTGCCCCAAATCATAAAACGGTACACCATCAGAAGTAAAGCTTGTAGGTGCAAATTGAGTAGCCACACTATCTTTTATCAAACAAAACGAAAGGTCATCCATCACCGTTACGCCACTAGCATTTCCCTTTTCAATAAGTACTTCTTCTGGCTGCACTTGAGCATCCCTGTTTTTATCCATCCAAATAAAAAAAGCTTTGTTGGTGGGGTTATTCTCTTTTAAATCAATTCCTATTGGCAATATTGTTTTAAATCTATCTTGCTTCAACACCTCCCAATCACTCGCATTTCCCATGGCAGCGGCTGGGTATATGATACCGCCTCTTTCCACAAACAGAAAAGCAGTAGAATGTCCATTAGTAGGATTTGTGGTATAGCAATTAGTGAAATATCTTTTTCCATTGCAATATAAAGACGTTTCTGGGGCAGAACTTCTAAAAGCCAAATCCAAACGCTCAGGTGTTTTTCTATATAATATATTCTTCAATCGGCTAGTACCTGTTTTCCAATCTAGTTCAAATTCCATCAACCCTTTTTCTTCTGAATAGTAATACTTGTTTTTTTGATGACCATCTAATGTTCCTCCACCACCATATTTTGCAGGGCCATAAAAAGCTTTCAATAGTTTTCCATCCAATGACCATACACTAACTCTTTTAGGCAAAAAATCATTTTCAGCAATCCATAATTGGTTTTTGTTATCAATGGTTAAACCCGCAGGATTGTTTAGGTGCAATGAATCGTAAGGTCCCGCAACCGAAGCTCCTTGTTTGCCAATGGAGCGAATAAATTGTCCTTCGGCAGAAAAAACTTTTACCTGATTACTATTGCCATCATCGCTAATGTAAATGTTGCCTTTAGCATCTAGTGTAATGCCGCAGGGAGCTTCTAAGCCAGTATCTATAACAGTAGTGAATGGTGGATTATTCGAAGAAAGAAAATCTTTGTAGCAGATAAGTTTATTGGAAGAAAGTGTAAGTAGCTCTCCTTTAACATTAAAAGCAACACCCGTTGGGTTGTTCACCTTTATGGTTCCAATCACTTTTCCTTTTTTCAAATCAATAATCTTTAATTTATTTTTTACAGACAAACTAACAACGCCAATGCCATTAAAAGCAGCAATACCTCCTGCTTCTTTCCCTATATCTTTCGTGTTATTAATCGATTGACCAATAGAATCCACCAAAATCTTTTTGTCACCACCTTTAGTAATTCCTGTAATGCGAAACTCCTCCGTTTCCTGATTCTTACCACTTCTCCAAGCGGATAGTACATAAGCAATCACCGTTGTGTCTACATCATTGCCCGCATCTCGTGCCATAAAAGGAGCTGCCGTCCATATTCCACCAACCCAATTTTTGCCTCCTCGCTTTTTCCCATCAAGGTTCACCCATATCAATCCGTCGGGTCCTTCCGTAACATAACTACCCAAGTAAACAGTTGCTTCACTAGTGAGCGAATGATTGGCTGGCACAAAAAGAGCTGCTTGTGGTGGCGAATGATTGGCCATCCATCCACCCGTATGATCGTCGGTTGACCATGGAGGATTGCCTGATGTGTAAACAGTAAATTCGTAATTAGTTTTAACAGATCCATGAACAAGCCCACGAACAGTGTAAGTGCCAGGGTTTACAAACTTGGCAGGAATATGATAAACCCCATGCCTCGCCGCTTCCACATCCCTTCCCAAATCGTCGAGTCCATCCCACCACGCTGTGTTTTTGCCTGCCGAAAACCAAGTATCAGAAAGTAGATTCCGCACCCTTATACCATTATTGTCTTCAACCACCAGCGTTACATATCCAGCTTCTTTAAGGGTGAAAGGAATGGCAATTGGCGGATGCGAATTGGATGTGGCAGCTACTTTTTTTTGTGCTGCTAATGGTTTGATGCCCAAGTTTTCTAGTGCCATCAATTCACCTAGCCATGTACGCTTACCATTTTGGTCTTTGCTTGTCAAGTTACCTCCTGCTTTTGCCGCATCAGTTATTTTTAATCGGATGGCAGTAGTAGTAATGGGCTTATCAAACCTAAAAGCATTTGGCCAAAAACGTCCATAAACCGTAGTTATTCCTTCATATTGGTCAATAGTTTGCCACGCTTGCTCCTTTCCATCTTGCATTTTATCGGTTGCTAATCCTTTATAAGATTGTATTTCTGCTTTGCCAAAACCAGCTAGTAAAGCCACAAAGCCAGTTAATGTTACAGGGTTTTTCCATTTAAGGGTAATCCATTCTAGGTCATCAGCCGATACTGGTAAATCATCCTTATTGGGCAATGTTCTTTCTTCTCTATTGCTCCATTCTCGCCAATCATCCGAGGTTTCATTTATAATTAGAGAAGCATTTTGGCTGTTCGATTTTGCATTTATCACAGAAAAGTGAGCTGCATTGCTATACCTTTCTTTTGTTATTAATGCCCCCAAAAGTGGTTCTTCATAAGTAGCATCTAACAAATTGGGCTGATGCGAAAAACGAATAGCACGTGTATTGGTTCCGGGAGGAAAAACCCAAATAGCATAGTCATTTCTCCCAATTTCTTTATCAGTTGGTTGTCCATCCACCATTCTTTGTGCAGGAATCCATTCTGTTTCATCGTTTAAATCGCCAGGATAAGTAGCACCTACTTTCAATGCACTAGGTCTGCCGCCACCTTGTGCCATAATGCTACCAATAGGAATAGCATGATGAAAGCCAAAGCGCAAATAACGAGCCCCTAGGTTTTTAGATGCACCATAACTAATGCCACCATACTGTGTTTCGGTTTTATCTGTCCACAGAATCCAATCAGGACATTGCTTTTTAGCCTCTTTATACGCCAGTTTTCTTTCACCTCCATCCACCCATTCAGCATACACAGCCGTATCAATGTTTTCAGATTTCACAACCGATTGCAAGGCAATGCCTGGTTTCGGCAACACAATAGGTTTTGTTTGTGCTGTGACTAGTAGTAATGAAAATGACAGGTAAATTATTAAAAAAGTTCTTGTTGCCATAATGAAATTCTTGATTACATGAGGATACCATCCAAAAAGGGGACAAAAATTTTTCGATTTACAATTTTATTTCAGATGTAAAGTAGCATATCAATGCCCCTTTCAAGAGGGGATTAAGCCAAAACGAATGTAGCAATCAATCACAAGTGGTTCTTTATATATCAAAAATAGTTTCGTTAAAAGTTCAGGGTGGGGTATGTGTTTATTGTTATTAAACAATAATTAAAAGGTGTACAAGTAGGGTGCATAAAAATTTTTCAATTTACTAATATTCTTATGAGGGTTCAAAATCCTTACAGGGCTTGTTCATTCAACATTTAGTAAAAAACTTTTATGCACCCATCATTAAGTTCATTCAGATCATTTAATCAATGGTATTAGCTATAACAATAACCCCAAAAGTCAATTGCATAGCTCGCCAAGCCAATCACTGTACTCATCTTGGCTATGCAAAAGGATCAGCTAGCTATGCCAAACACTTCACAACCCAGTAGGCACACTTCCCAGTGTTATGCAAAGCACTCCGCCAGCTATTCGCCGCACCATCTGTTGTTATGAACAAGGCTTGAAAAGTCAACATAGTAGCTCCCAAAGTCATTAACAACACTTGCAAAGTCAATCACACCAACTATGATGGTGATGCAGATAGCAAAGTCAGCTATGCAATTGGCTTAAAAACACTGCCTCCACACATACCTATGCCATTCACCACACCTTTCAAGTCAATCGCATAACATGTCTTTGCTGTGCATCACAGTTTTCTAGCTATGCGCCGCAGTTTTCCAGCTATATGCCGCAGTTTTCCATCTATTCGCCGCAGTTGTCTAGCTATGCGTCGCAGTTGTCTAGCTATCCAATTAGCTAGCCTAGCTATGCAATCAACCACCAATTGCCACTAATAACTAACCACTAACCACTAAAAAGAGGCTACCACAACCTGAGATAGCCTCTTTTGTTTTTAACCTTCGTTACTGCTACTGTTACTAGAATTATATACATGTTAATGTATAATTGTAGAAATTTCTAGAAACAAAAAAAGATTAAGGAGTGGAGTAAAATTAAATTAAGCAATTTGAAGCTAAATTCAGCTTGTTTTTTACTTATTACCTATAACTTATTACTTATTACTTACAACTTACTAAGCTATCCAAATAATTAATAAGATTCAAAGTGCCATCCTGTTCAATTTAGTAAGGTTAGTTAATCAAAAAAATTAGTAACTATTCAGGGGATATTTAACCACAATTTTCACTAAGGCTTCCACAAAGAACACAAGGATTTTGTTGTATTATTTCATCAGAACTACCATTGGAGGACTCTAAACCTTAGTGTACTTAGTTTTTTCCTTGTGTACCTAGTGGTAAATAACCCCTGAAGAGTTACAAAAATTTCATTAAAGCATCTGTTCGGGGGCATATAAGTTTTTCGCTCTACAAATTATTTGGCGAGTGTAGAGACGCATTTCAATGCGTCTTAAATGCGAAAAACTTTTTTGCACCCACCTGTTAGATTGTCAAATCTTATTTAATTATTAAACTATATTAATTTAAATGAACAGGTGTGAGATAGAAACGCTGCAATCAGGTAATTTATTTTAAGTATCGGGAAGGTTTTCAGGATGGTACATGATAGTTGCGTTTTTTTGGGCTTCTATATTTGCTTTCAAATTATTTAATTGTATAGTAGTGTTTGGTAAATAAGCACAATAAACATCGAATAGTAAATTATAAACGGTTGCACCATGGAAAAAAGTTTACACCTCTTTTTGATGCTATTTAAAAGCATTAATCCCCAAAAATTCGCAATTAACACTTACAGCAATATGAAAAAGAGAAATCTCTCTCCTCACAGCCTTTTGTCTGCCAGACAAAACGTAGTAAATGAACGTGCCACGGGTTTTGCCCAGCATTTTAAACAACTGTTTTTAATGAAAAAAGCCGCATTTTCCCTAATGCTTACTATGCTAAGTTTGCTATTTGTGGGGAGTGTTATGTCGCAAACTACTGTAACTGTTCAAGCTCCACCTACTACAGTCTTATATTCTGGAGGAAGCGGTCAGGCTATTTATGCATTTAAAGTTGTGGCTACTACCACAGGAACTATTTCAGGGTTTACCGTAAATACAAGTGTCTCCACTGTTGGCGTATTATCAAATTTTAAAGTCATCAATTATGGTACAAGCTCTACATTTTTAGGACCTTTAGGTGGTACAGATGTTGGTGCTGCGGTAAACCAAACAGCTTCATCTATTGCACTTACTTTTTCAGCAATAAATACAACAACTGGAAACTTGTTTTTATACTTAGTTGCCGATGTTGCTCCTTTTGCAAGTTCTACTATTCCTACTAGTTTTGCTACTACTATACCAGCATCAACCGGTATAACAGCTAGCCCCGCTTATACCACTGCTGTGACAGGTTCCACAATGACTTTTGCTTGGGGGCAAGCGATAGGTGCTTTTCCGCTATTAGATTTAGGACTTGAATCTCAAACAGTAGCTGCTGCCATACCTAATGCTATTACCAATCTAACCTGGAATACAAGAGCAAGTGGAAGCAGCAATATTGCTGGAGTATCTAGTACTGGTAGTGGTGCTAGAAGTGGCACTAAATTTATTACATCAAATACTACATTGGCTGCTTCTAAATATTTTATCGCAACCTCTGGTTCTGGTCCTTTATTAGCCAGAAATACAACGTATGTTCTACAATATAATTACCGCACTGCAGCGGCTGTAACCTCAGCATCATCCTCCCAGAATTTGGCATATGTAGTTTCTAACGACGGAACATCAACAAACCAAGTTACTTCATCAAATTTTACTTTACCAGGCACGGCTGGTGCTTGGTCGAAAATTACAACTACAATTACAACTGGTAATACTGTAGCTTCTATTGCTTCTTATATTGGTATTAAGGGTGTAACTGCACAGACATTTTCTATAGACTTTGATGATTTTGTAGTTTATCCTTACAATGGTACTGCGGCTGATGTAACAGCACCTAATACTGTTACTGGATTTACTGCTAATGCGGGTAATGTGTCGAACGTATTAAGCTGGAATGCAGCTACCGATAATGCTACTAATACTAGTGGATTGGCTGGCTATATGATTGTTAGGAGTACTGGTGCTACTTCTGCAACTGGTACTGCCCCCAATGCTAATGGTGTTTATACAGTAGGTAATACAATAGCAACAGGGTTAACGGTTGTAGGACTTATTCCTGCAGGAACTACTACATTTACTGATAATGGTCTAACTAATAATACTACCTATAATTATGCTATTTATGCTGTAGATAATGCATTCAATTACTCTGCAACAGCAGCAACAATTAGCGGTACACCGTTTGCAGTAACAAGCTATTTTTGGAATGGTGCAAGCAATAGTGCTTCTCCTGCAGCAGGGGGTACAGGAATTTGGGCTGGAGCAAACAATTGGAGATCAGGAACTAATACTGGCAGTCAAGCCACATGGGCGGATAATACTACTGCAAATTTGGCGGGCACTGCAGGAACAATAACAATAGGAGCAAACGTTGCTCCTAATTCAACAACAGTTAGTACAACTGGTTATACGCTTACCACAGGAGCATCAGCAATAACTCTCTCTAATTCTGTTTCTTTAGGTACAAGCGCAATTACACTAGCACCTGCAGCATCGCAATCACTTACGCTATCAGGAGTAATTAGTGGTTCTGGGTTAATAACTGTAAATGGTGCAAATAGTGCTGCTACTACTGTTTTAAGTTCTACAAACACCAATACAGGAGGAGTTACTTTATCCGCTGGTACATTGGCTATAAATAATACAGCTGCTCTAGGCGCCTCTGGTACTTTAACAATAAACGGTGGTTCGATAGATAATACAAGTGGAAGCAGCATAACTACAAATAACTATACGCAATCATGGGGTGGTAATTTTGGTTTTACGGGTTCTAATGCTTTAAATCTTGGTACTGGTGCGGTAACACTTACTAGTAGCAGTATTGTTACTACCTTATCAGCCACAAATGCACTTACTGTAGGTGGTGCGATTAGTGGTGCGTTTAACCTTACCAAAGCTGGTACTGGTACCTTAATATTAACTGGTGCTAGTACTTTAACTGGTACAGGTACAGGGGCAACTATAAATGTAACAGGTGGTACTTTGCAATTATTCAAATCGGGTGGTACTACCATTCCTGCTGGTACTAGCGTAGCAATAGGTAGTGGTGCTACTTTAGAAATAAGCTCTAACCAAAGTTTGGGTAATATAGATTTAACAGGTGGCGGTACTCTTTTGGTAGACGCTGGTGTTACCTTAACCATTACTGGTACATATACACCATCTACTGGTACAATTACCAATAATGGTACAATCAATTTAAGTAGCAGCGGAATCAGTTTCCCTGGTACTGCAAATACTTCTACTTTCAATAGTTTAACGGTAAGTGCAAACGCAACATTGAATAATAACCTTACTCTAGGTAGCACAGGTATATTAACCTTTAGCGGTAGTTCAATATTGGATAATACTGGTTATACGCTTACACTTAACAATACCTCAACTTCTTCTATTGTTAGTTCTAGTTCCACAGCTTATGTAAGTGGAGGTTCACTTAAGCTTTCATTTGCAATAAATTTAACAACCACTAACTATTTATACCCTCTTGGTGCTGGTGGTGCTTATTTGCCATTTATACTTAGAGTTGGTACAAATAGTACGGTTGGTACTGCAGCTACAGTAAAAGCATTCAGCGGAAGTTTCTCTCCTGTTGTTGGTACATTAGCTCCTAGTACTTCAGAATATTGGTCTGTAATAACAGCTACTGGTAGTGGTAATGGCGGTGCTGCTGGTGCTAATCTAATTACTTTGGCCGCTTATGCTGCAAAAGCTAGCCTTGGTAGTAATAATTCTATTGGATTTAATACTACGGGTTCTACTGGTACCTATAATTCAGTTGGCGGTGCACCTGCAAGTGTAGGCGGAATAAGCGGTGTTGGACCTACAACTGGTGCCATTACTGCTTCTCCTGGTACAGCGGGTACTTTCTATTTAGCACTTGGTTTTGCTGGAACTAATTTTTATTGGAATGGTACAAATGCTTCCAATAATACAACAAGCAATGCTTGGGACAATGGAACTTCACTAAACTGGGCTTCACCTACAAACGGTACTTTTAGTGCTGGTGCGGGTTCTGCATGGACAAATACAGGTACTAACGTTGCCAACTTTGCCAATACAGCTTCTGGTGCTAATACTGTTAACATAGCTGGTGCACTAACTCCTTACAGTTCTGTATTAGGTACAAACTACACATTTGCTACAACAAGTGGTGGTGGTGCAAGTAGTGTAAGTGGGCCTATAGATTTAGGTACAAACACATTGACTACTGCTCCAGTTTTAAGTTCTAGTCTTACATTAAGTGGAATAATAACCAATGGTAGCATTGCTCAAAGCGGAACGGGTACTACAATATTAAGTGGTACAAATACCTTTACTGGTGGTGCTTCTATTGCGCAAGGAGCTTTGCAATTGGGGAGTACAGGGGCTTTAAACTCAACTACACCAAATGCAGTTAGCTTTACGTCAGGTAGTACAGGTAAACTTCAACTAAATGGTAATGCTCTTACAGTAAGTGGTTTAAATACCAATGCAACATCTGGTTCTCCAATTATTGAAAATGCTTCTGCATCTCCCAAAACATTAACTATTGTTTCTGCTGGTGCAAGTACTTATGCAGGTACAATACAAGATGGTACTGGTGGCGGTGCGCTTTCTGTAACAAACTCTGGCGCAGGTACAGTAACCTTATCTGGTAACAATAGTTATACTGGTACTACTACAAACAGTGCTGGTTCGTTAATATTATCTGGAAATAATACAGGTACAGGTACTTTGAGTGTTACAGGAGGTGCAGTTACTTTAGCTGGTACAAATGCGTTTAGTGGTTCTCCTGCTGCTATAACCGTGTCTAGTGGTGCAACTTTGAATATTAATAATGCTGGCGTATTGCCAAATGCTTCAACTATTAATATGAGCAGTGGAAGTATATTTGATAATACTAGTGGTTCTCCAATTACGCTTTCCAATACAAATAACCTCGGCAACATTGGTGCGGCTTTAACATTTACAGGTACTAATTCTTTAAATTTGGGTACAGGTACTTACACATTAATTGCTGGTCATACCCTTACAGTGTCTAATAACAATTTAACCATTGGTGGTGTAATTGGTGATGGCGGAAATAACAAAGGAATAACAAAAGCAGGCGCTGGTTCCTTAACACTTTCTGGAGCAAATACCTTTACAGGTGGGGTAGCATTGAGTGCTGGTACATTAAATATAAATAATGCAACTGCATTAGGAACGGGTACATTCTCTACACCAGCTAATGCAGGACTTGTTGTAGATAATACAAGTGGTTCTCCAATTACAATTACAAATGCTGCTAGTTGGTTGGCAGGATTTACATTTACAGGTAGCAATGACTTAACTTTATCAGGCGCCATTGCTGTTCCTACAAACGCTGTGAATTTGGTAGTAAATGCTGGTACACTAACATTAACTAATGCTATTACGGGTAATCATAGTGTAAATAAATCAGGTGCAGGTACATTGGTATTGTCTGGTGGAAATACTACCACCAATCCACAGGGTACAACTACTGTTTCTGCAGGGGTAATTAAATTAGGAGGTGTTGGAACTACTCAATGTTCTCCTCTTAAAACTGGTTGTACTGTTTCTGGAACAGGTACAGTAGATTTGAATGGTAAAACTATAGTAGCAGCTATTCCTATTACCATTAGTGGTACTGGTACTGCTTCTAGTGGATCTATTGCAAATACAAGTGGAACTGCTGCTACTTATTCTGGAGCAATCACAATTGGAGCAAGTAGTAGTATTGTAAGTACGGGTAATATTAGCCTTACAGGAGGAATAGTTACTGCAAGCGGAAAAGATATAACCTTAGGTGGTACTGGTTCTGCAAGTTCAGTTGCTAGTATTATTTCTGGTGCAGGTTCATTAGTTAAAACTGGAACTGGTACTTGGGCTTTAAGCGGAGTTAATACATTTACAGGTTCTACAACTGTAAACCAAGGTACTTTGCAAATTAGTGCAAGCCAAACATTGTCAAGTTTAGATTTAAGTGCTGGTGGTAACCTAATTGTTGATGCAGGAGTTACCCTTACCATTTCTGGTGCATTAACTTGTGGAACTGGTACAATTACAAATAATGGTACATTAGTATTACAAGGTGGGGCTACAAGTTTCCCTGGTTCTGCTTCTAGCACGTTTAACAACTTAACCATCAGTGGTTCAGGAATTACCTTAAGCAATAATGTTTCTGTAACTGGAACATTAGGCTTAACAGGTGTAAACCTTACACTTGGTTCTAAAAATCTAACGCTTGCTCAAGCAAATGCTATTTCTGGAAATGGTAATATTATAACAAATGGTTCAGGTAAAGTTTTGGTATCTTATCCTGCAACTAGTAGTTCTATTACTTTGTTTACTATTCCTTTAAGCATAGATGGTACACATAAGTCTCCAGTTACAATTACCAAGACAGGTGATGTCGCACAAACATATACTGTTGCTGTAGGTACTATAGCACATACACAAAGTGACGCATTAAACTATTCTTGGACAATCACTTCAAGTAATGGTGCTTCATCTGCTGCTACTAATCTAGCTCTTGGTTGGGCTACCGCAGATGCTAATGGTTCTTTAAATACTGCACCTGGAAATGGTGGTGTGCTTCAATATATTAGTTCTGCTTGGGTAAATACTGCTGGTGGAACTTCAACTGGTTCACCTAATAGTTCTACTGCTATTGGAATAACAGACTTTAGTAATAGCGAGTTTACAATAGGTACGCCGCCACTACAAGGAGAGCCAACTAATTATCCAACAAGCTTTGCAGCATCTGCAACTTCTGTAAATCAAGGTCAAATTGTATTGACTTGGGCTGATGCTACTGGTAGCCAATTACCAGGTAACTATTTAATATTATATTCAAATGTTGGGTTCGGTTCTATTGCCACTCCTAGTGACGGTGTTTCTGTATATACTAACAGTTTTACTGCTAGTTACGGTACGCAAACAGCTACCATTACTGGTTTAGTTGAGAACTCTACTTATTATTTTAAAATATTCCCTTACTCTAATTCTGGTAATGACATTAATTTTAAAACTTCTGGTTCTGTACCACAAGTATCTGCTTCTACAGCTAATGTAACAGTTGTTGCAACAGATATTTATCGTTCTAGAACAAGTGGAAATTGGGCTTCTGCAAGTACATGGGAATCTTATGATGGGCATTCTTGGAATACTGCTTCTGCAGCGCCTGATGCAACTTCAACAGGCGGTATCACTATTCAAAATGGTCATACGGTAACTGTAGCATCAACTGTTGCTGCAACCAAAATTACCGTAGCGAATGGTGGTAATCTTACAGTTGGGGCTTCTGGTACCTTCACAGTTAATCATACAAGTGGTTCTACTGCGGATATAACAGTAGCAGGTACATTAAAGAATCAGAGTGCTAATTTATCTTTGGGTACTGGAGCCTTAATGACTGTAGCTGGTACTGGTACTTATCAACATGATGTAGATGGAGCACTTATAGTTCCTACCGCTACTTGGAATACTGGTTCTACTTTATTAATAACAGGTGTAACTGGAACTAATCCTAGTTCTATTCTTACTGCAAATACTGCATTTTATAATGTAACATGGAATTGTCAAAATCAGAACATTCTTTGTGGTCCTTTGTTTCCAACGGATGTTACTAAAGTTAAAACGCCTTATCATGTTTACGGAAACTTCTCTGTTTTGAGTACAGGTAATACAGGTTTGAAAATGTTGGGCTTAGTAAACTCATTAGCTGTAGAGTTAACTATTGATGGCAATTTTGGTATTAGTGGTACTAATACATCTATTCAAACAAATGGTAGCGGTACAACTAATAGCTCTTTCCCAAGTGGTCCTGGTTATGGAATTTATAAAATTGGTGGAGACTTTAGTCTTGGTTCTACTTGTACATTCTATTTCAATAATGGTGGTCTAAATTCTTCATGTGCTATTTATATGCTTAATGGCAATGTTAGTAACTCCGGCACTTTAACCAGTAAAACCGTTGCTTCTGATAGTGCAGCAATTGTTTTCCAAAAATTAGGAACTCAAAGCTTTACTAATTCTGGTTCATTTACTTCAACTTTAACCAATACGGTTGTTTCCGTAAATGCAGGTACTACATTGAATATAGCTTCTGCCGTTACTGTTCCAGCATTAAACGTTGCATCTGGTGCAACTGTTAATAATAGTTCTACTTTGACTGTTAAGTCTACATTGACAGCACCAGCATTAAGTTCCCTAACTAATAACGGAACTATTTCTGGTACAGGTATAACTACACTTACTGGTGCAACACAAACTATAAGTGGAACTGGTACAATAAGTAACCTTACACTTAATAATAGTACTGGTACTACAATTAGTAGTGGCAGACAAAGTATAACAGGTATACTTAAGGTTTCTGCTGGTACATTCAACATGGGAACAAACTTAATTACATTAAAATCTACTTCAATTGCTAACACTGCAATTGTTGATCAATTATGTTCTACTTGTAAAATTACTGGTACTGCAACCGTTGAACGTTTCATTCCTGCTGGCTACCGTGGTTATCGTGATATTGCTCCAGAAGTTTATGGCGCAAGCAACACCATCTATAACACATGG
>CANFLL010000062.1 GCA_947447825.1 Chitinophagaceae bacterium
TCCTTCACAAAAGGCATCAAGGATTAGAGGGTAGGTCGATACTTTATCCCTAAGTACAGTCTTTACGGCGATGTCAGTCAACCCAAAAGTATACCGCAATGCCCCCGCAAGATTCTTCTATGCGGGGTTCTTTTGGGGGCATCGCGGATACTTTTCTAAGAGTTATTTGCAACCAATGCGAAGACCTCAAGAAGTTTAAAACAAACATTTAATAACTAAAATAAAAAAAATGAAAAAACGTTTCCTTTCTTTCCTTCCTATTACCATGATTATTGCAACAACAATTCAAGCACAAACTATTACAACTTTTGCTGGTAATGGAATTCAAGGCTACTCTGGTGATGGGAGTATAGCAAAATTAGCTGAATTTAATTCTCCAACGGGAATGAGTATAGACTCATTTGGAAGTTTATATGTTTGTGATAACAATAATCATGTAGTCAGAAAAATATTAAAAGATGGTAAAATAATTACAGTTGCTGGCAATTGGAAACAAGGATGGAACGGAAATGGAGATGGCGGGAAAGCATTAAATGCAGAATTTGGTAACCCCCAAAGTGTTACAGTTGATTCTAAAGGAAATTTATATATTGCAGACGTAAGTGATAATAGAATTAGAAAGGTTGACAACAATGGAATAATTTCAACTTTTGCAGGAGGAGGCACTTCGACAAGTCTGGGTGATAGTGGACTTGCAACATTAGTTCAATTAAGAAATCCACAGGGAGTAGCTTCAGATAAGTTTGGGAATATTTATATCGCTGAATCTGAACCAATTAATCGGATTAGAAAAGTTGACAAATACGGAATAATTACCACAATAGCAGGGAACGGAAATTATGGAGATAGAGGTGATAGTGGATTAGCGACGAAAGCCGAACTTCAGGGACCAACTGTAGTAAGTCTTGACAATAGTGGTAATATTTATATAGTTGAACCTTCAAAAGTAAGAAAGATTAATACAAATGGAATTATTAATACAATTGCAGGTAACGGAGTTTTCGGATATAGTGGGGATGGTGGTAAGGCAATAAATGCTGAACTTAATAATATACTTGGTCTTACATCAGATATAAATGGAAATATATATTTAGCACAAGAAGTAAATCCTTGTGTAAGAATGATAGATAAAAATGGAATAATAACAACAATAGCAGGTAATGGCATTTCTGGGAATAGTGGAGATTCTGGATTGGCTAATTTAGCAGAACTTGTTTATCCATTCGGGGTGGTAACTGATTCAAGTGGAAATCTTTTCATTTCAGATTTTCGTGACAATCGTATTCGAAAAGTTTCTTTTAACACATTACCAATAACTCTCTCTAAATTTTCCGCCGAAGCCAATAATATATCAATTATAACAAGTTGGCAAACAGCTACTGAAATTAATACTGCCAATTTTATTATTCAACATTGTACTAATGGAAATAACTTTATAAACATTGGAACAGTAAATGCAGTTGGCAGTAGTGCAAACGGTTATACTTATACAGATAAGAACCCAACAAATGGCATCAATTATTATCGTTTGCAATGTATAGACAAAGACGGCAGCAGCAGCTTTAGTAAAGTGGTAATTGTAAACTTTGGGGACAAGCAAAATTTCTCTATAATTCCCAATCCTGCAAGAGACTTTGCTACCATTAGTTTCAGTAAATCGGTGGATAAAGCGATAATTGCAGTTTACGACATCACAGGAAAGCAAGTAATTAAAAAGTCGCTTAATGGAAGTTTAAACTCTTACAAACTAAACACCCAAACCTTGACAAACGGATTGTATGTAATAAAACTAAATACAGCAACTGGCAATTACAATGAGAAACTACTCATAAACAGATAGAGTACCTTACTAAATGGAAGTGCAGTTAGACAACGGCTGCACTTCCTTCTTTGGACAGTACTACCATTTGGCTGCAAATAACAAAAGTGTTTAGGAAAGTGCTTGCAGACGGAATAAATTCAGCAATTGTGCTTTCTTTTAGCAGTAATTTCGGCAGACGTAACACTATGAGACAATCGAGCAAGAATTAAGCAATCGAACAAGAATTAAGCAATTGTCCATCGGCAGACCGAACATTCTTGTCAAGCACCTTCCCAAACACTCATTCGTTGGCTGCCATTTTGAAGAACCCAAAAATGAATTGAATAAATTAATTAAATAGAACTCAAAGAAAATGAAAAAACCTGAAATATTTTTATCTTATTCATGGGCGAACAAGAATATTGCTGATAAGATTTATCACGATTTAACATTTGTGGACATTGTCATAATTAAAGATGACCATAGTTTGAATTATACGGACGGCATCACCAACTTTATGAAGAGAATAAGGAAAGCAGATTTTGCTATTCTATTAGTAAGTGATAATTACTTAAAATCTATTAATTGTATGACGGAAGTAATGCAGTTAAATAAAGACGAAGATATTTGGGAAAAAGTCTTACCAGTTATTTGTAATGGCACAAAAATTCAAGACCCACTCGATAGAATCAATTATTTAAATTTTTGGCAAGAAAAATCTTCCGCAATTGAATCTGCTTTAAAAAACATCGACCCAATTAATGCAACATCATTATATCAGGAATTAAAGAGTTATAAAGAGATTACTCAAAATATAGATTCATTTCTAAATAATTTTAAAGACAAACTTTTCGTTACTCCAGAAGAATTATTTAAAAAGTTTTATAGTCCAATCACAGAAAGAATTGGAGTAAACCCGGATTTCTCAATAATGGCTCAACTGATTCCTATATCATTTATTGTAGACCCATCTTTAAGGTTAGTTGAGATTAATAACTTTATGGATAAAAACAAAATACAAAATTCATACTGCTATTCAATGCTAGCTTCATGTTATCGTGATTTAGGACAAATTACAAAATCTGTAGAACTTTATAAAAGAGCAATAGAGTTAGATGATTTCAATTTTACCGCATGGAATAATCTAGGACAAATTTACCAACTGAAAAACCTCAACTATACAGAAGCGAAGAAAGCATATGAAAAAGCAATTGCAGCCAACCCTGAGTTAGATATTCCACGACTTAATTTAGCTGTTCTATTAAAAAATCATTTTAAAGACATTTCAGGGGCAAAAATACAGAATGAGGAAGTTTTAAAGTTTGATGAAAATAATGCTAAGGCACACAATAATCTAGCTGGCATTTATAGAAGCTCTGAGTTTTTAGATTTAGATGAAGCGGAGAAACATTTTATTATCGCTGTTAATCAAGACAATCTTGAAGCGACAATCGGATATGCTAATTTTTTAAAGGTTAGCAGAAAAGACATGGTGCGCGGGAATTTCTTTTATCAAAAAGCAAAAAATTTGGACATTGAAAATTTATATACTGAAATAATTGACACAATGATGAAAAGTACGAAAGGATAAAATGTCAGTGACATGACAACTTTTAACAACTTTTACTCTTTGCTATCTATCAGTTGACCACATAAAACGGCAGCCAACAAAAGTGTTTAGTAAAGTGCTTGCAGACGGAAGTAATTGAGCAATTCTGCTTTCTTTTAGCAGTAGTTTCGACGTAACACTATGGGACAATCGAGCAAGAATTGAGCAATGGAACAAGAATTAAGCAATTGTCCATCGGCAGACGGAACATTCTTGTCAAGCACCTTCCCAAACACTCATTCGTTGGCTGCAATGCAAACAAAGAGTCCGATTTTAAAGAGAAATCATTATCTGATATTATTTTTCACTAAGTTTGACGAAATAAATTTAAGATGAGAACATTAAACGTATCTATATCAGACATTGAATTTAATAAATTTGGCATTAAGAATGATATACTAAATTTTACGGACTTCGTAGACATAGTAAGTAAGGAACTAACACGTCAGAATCTAAATATGTGTATAGACCTTGCAGAAAGATATGGGCTTTCTAAAATGACAATGGAAGAAATTACAAACGAAGTTAAATCTGTAAGATGTAATGCAAAAAATCGTAATTGATACCAACGTAATAGTTTCTGCATTAATTCAACGCAGTTATCCGTTTAGAATAATCAACGACCTTTTTCTTGAAAATAAATTTCAGCTTTGTATTTCAGATGAATTAATGGCTGAATATTACGAAGTATTATCAAGACCAAAATTTGCTAAGTTTCATGACTTCTTTACCCGTGCAGAAGTATTACTTGTAAATATAGAAATGAAGTCAAAAAAATATGTACCTACAATAAAACTTGATTTAATTTCTGATGCAGACGATAATATGATTTTAGAACTTGCAGACGAATGCTTAGCAGACTATGTAATCACAGGAAACACAACAGACTTTACATTTCCATCCTATAAGCTAACAAAAATAATAACACCAAAAGAATATTGGGAAAGTTTTCAGTAACCCTCATATCGCACTGCAGCCAACAACTAGGTTTTCGTTGCGCCCCTTAGGGCATGCAATGAAAAACCTGTTGAACGAAACCTATGGTAGCCCTTCCAATCCTCTTTTATTATGGAGTTGTCGTTTGTGTTACTCTTTGTTTAGTAGGCAGTTTCGGAAGCTGCTTTTTTGACTGGTTGGTTTGTTATTCAATTTTGGTTGCAGACGGAAATAATTACGCAATAGTACTTTCATTTAGCAGTAGTTTCGGACGTAAAACTATGGGACAATTGAAAAAGAATTAAGCAATTGTTCATCGGCAGACCGAACATTCTTGTCAAGCACCTTCCCAAATACTCATTCGTTGGTAACAATTTTGCGTAAAACCTTGCAACATTAAAAACAATAATTTAAACAAATAGTTTATCAGCCTTGTCTACTGGTTTTTCTAAAATTAAAGTGCCCCAATCATTAATGGCGTCCAAAACGGGAACAACAGTTTCACCAAAATCAGTTAATCGATAGACTACTTTTAGAGGTGGTTTGTCACCATATACTGTTCTTAAGATTAACCCATCTGCTTCAAGCTGTTATAGTTGTAAACTCAATGTCATTTCGGTAATGGTTGTAATCTCTTTGCGTAATTCTGTATAACGTTTTTCGCCATTTTTCAAGTGAAATAAAATAACCGACTTCCATTTTCCACCAATCAAATCCATTGCTAAACTTACAGTACAAGGATACGTTTTACCATTAATCTCTATGTTTTTTGCCATAATAATCAAGCTATCTATTTTGATAGTTATTGCAAAGCTAAGGAGCTATCAATAAATTTGCAACTATAAAAATTATAGTAAAAAATGATAAAACAAAATGCAATCATCTGGCCAGAAAAATATACTCCAGGTACAACCGATAATTATTGTTCTAACGAAGTCATCGTAGTGGGTTTAACCACCGAAGAGGTTTGGAACTATTTAGTAAATCCGTTTGCTTGGCCAACGTATTATGCTAATTCATCGGACATCGAATTTCTTAATCCAGAGGATAAAGAATTGTATGATGGTGTACGTTTCCGTTTTAAAACTTTCGGTTTTCCTATCGAGGCACAAGTAACGGAATGTGTTCCTCCAGCAGTAGGTGAAGCTGCAAGATTGGCTTGGCATGGTTGGGCAGAAGGCAATGAAGAAACACGTTTGGATGTAATTCACGCTTGGTTGATTGAAGATTTATCTGGCGGAAGAGTTCGTATTTTAACACAAGAAAGTCAAATTGGAAAACCAGCACAAAACTTAGCAAAACAAAAACCAAATCCTATGATTAACGGACATCAAGATTGGTTAGAAGGTTTGGTAGAAGCAGCAAAAAATAAAATTTAAGCTCATGAAAAATTATATCATTATAATACTACTGGCGTTTGCAAAATTTGCAAACGCTCAGTCGTATGAGACCGTTTTTGAAGACAATACGTATCAACTGACAGGTGTTGCGGTTTCTAAATCTGGAAGAGTTTTTACCAATTATCCTCGTTGGCACGAACCGTATCGCTATGCCTTGGTGGAAGTGGGCAAAAACAACGAAGTCAAACCTTTCCCTAATGCCGAATGGAACACTTGGGACGTGGCAAAAGGCGGTGATAAAAACATGCATTTTCTAGGTGTGCAAGCCGTGGTGATAGACGATAAAGATGTGATGTGGGTGGTTGATGCGGGCTACGCCAAAAATGCAGAAGGCGACAACAAAGGACAAAAATTGGTGAAGATTAATCTTCGCAAAAACGAGGTAGAAAAAGTCTATCCACTTTATCCAACCTTGAGTGTAAAAAGTTATGCCAATGACATCCGAATTGACACCAAAAAACAATTGGCGTATCTTACCAATTCGGGCGAAGGTGGCATCATCATCTTGGATTTGAAATCGGGAAATGTGCGACAAGTGTTGTTAGGAACTGAAGTGACAAAAGCTGATCCTAATTACATGATGCAACGCAATGGAAAGGATTTGCTGAGCAACGGAAAGCCGTTTATCGTGCATTCGGATGGCATTGCTTTACATCCAGATGGAACACAATTATATTTCAAATCTTTAACGGATAACAAACTGTATCGTGTACCGACGAGAGCTTTAAACGACAAGACTTTGAGCGAAACGCAACTATTGTCACAAGTGGAATTTTTGGGTACCTTTACCACTACAGACGGAATGGCTTTTGACCAAAAAGGCAATTTGTATTTGGGCGATTTAGAACAACGAAAGATCATCCGTTTAACCCCCGATTTGAAGACAGAAATTGTTCTTTCAAACAACGAAGCATTGGCTTGGCCAGATAGTTATCACATCACCAAAGACGGTTGGTTGTATCAGTTTGTCTCGCATAGATGAAGAGGCACGTTTTGGCAACGAAAGAAAAGAACCGTACAAAATCATCCGAACAAAAATTAAATAAACGATGGAAAAAAGAAACAATAAATACAAAATTCTAGTAGAAGAAATTGAACTAAAAGACGGCAGCCAAACGGGCAAAAATTTGACGATTGAAATAGAAAATCACGACGATTTATTTCAAATCATTGAAATGGCAAAATCGAAAAATATTTTTCCTGATCAACACCAAGCCACCGAGTTTGCTTTGGGTTTAAAACTTTTTACCGAAGTGGTTTTGAGAAATAAAGAAAATCCTCTTTTTGAAGATTTAAAACCTGCCATTGGTTTCTTTATGCAAAAGCTAAAAAAAGCCTAGTTATGAACAAAATATTCAGTGTTGGGTTACTCATTTTTTTGATTACCAACGCATTGCAAGCACAGCAAAAAAGCTATCCATTAACATTCGATAGCAAAAAGTATCAAACTAAAACCTTGACTTTTGAAGGAAAATCTTTTGAAGTGAGAGCTTATGAAAACATCGTTTACGTGAGCAATCCAGTGGATACAACCTATCAAAAAATCAACATTTACATTCCTGAAGCTTATTTTCAAGGAAAAAGTATCAACGGCTATACGGCAAAAACGGCACCTATTTTTTACCCCAATAAAGTGGGCGGTTATATGCCAGCAAAACCAGGCACCACGGAACCTGACAGAATGGGAATGATGCCACCATTAAACGGCGAAGTTCCTGCAAATAATGCACCTAAACCCGATGCAAAACCACAAACCAACCAAGCACCACAAGTTTCTACCGTTGTAGCGGCGTTGGCCAATGGCTACGTGGTGGCTTCTGCTGGAGCAAGAGGTAGAACCACAAAAGATACTAACGGCATTTACACCGGAAAAGCACCAGCAGGTTTGGTTGATTTAAAAGCGGGCATTCGTTATTTGAAATTTAATGACAAAAGAATGCCGGGCGATGCCAAAAAAATTATTTCTAACGGAACGAGTGCTGGTGGAGCAATGTCGGCTTTGTTAGGAGCAACCGGCAATAACAAAGATTACGAACCTTACCTAAAGGAAATTGGTGCTGCAAAAGCCACAGATGATGTTTTTGCAGTTTCGGCGTATTGCCCGATTACCAACTTGGATCATGCCGATATGGCTTATGAATGGCAGTTTTACGGCATCAATAGTTACAAAAAAGGTGGGCCTTTTGGTGGTGGAAACAGTCAGGCACAAACGTTAAGTCAGGAACAGATAAATGTTTCAGAACAATTGAAAAAAGCATTTCCAGCCTATTTAAATTCGTTGCAATTGCAGGATAAAAATGGGCATATTTTATCGTTAGACGAAACAGGAAACGGCAGTTTCAAAGAGTTGGTGAAAACCTACGTCATTGCATCGGCACAAAAAGCTTTGGATAATGGAAAAGATTTGAAAGATTTTAAATTCTTAACCATCGTAAATAATAAAGTGGCAGCCATTGATTTTGATGCTTATCTGAATTATTTAGGCAGACAAAAAACGCCACCTGCGTTTGATGCATTAGATGTTTCAACACCTGAGAATATGCTTTTTGGAACGAAAACCATCGACAAACAACACTTCACCGATTTTTCTTTGAAAAATTCTACTGTGAATGTCAATAAAGCAGATGCAGCTATTATCAAAACGATGAACCCTATGTACTACGTGGGACAAGCTAAAACGACAACTTCTAAAAACTGGCGTATCCGACACGGCGAAAAAGACAAAGATACTGGCTTAGCGATTTCAATAATGCTCGGTACATTTTTAGAAAACAAAGGCTACAACGTCAACCTTGAACTTCCGTGGGAAACCACCCACAGTGGGGACTATGATTTGAAAGAGCTTTTTCAATGGATTGATGAACTTTGTAAATAGAATAAAAACTGCTACCAACATCGTATTGGCAATAGTGGGGCTGATAGTTGTAAACTCAACATTTGTAATTCTATTGGGCATTGTGCAAATATTGGGCTGACGTTTTTCAAATGCCCCTCCATCGCCAATACTTAAACCGTTGGCTGCCATTCCATTCAACCCCTAATTGTCTTTAGCAACACTTGACAAGGATTACTAAAACCTGTATATTCGCTTAGTGAAAAAACAAAAAAATATAGGTCTTGATTTTGTCATAGATAAATTGACAAACTCAATAGAAAATGTCAACTCGGGAGACAGTTTCCCGACAGAAGTTTCTCTATTGACCCAAATTGAGTTGAAAAGCACTACTAAAAAAAACGGTTGGCAATTTAATTGGGCTAAGGAAATAAAAGTTCCAGAGCGAGATATATTTAAACTTACAATTGTCAACAACCCAAACATTATACAAGGAATTGTAAGTTTAGAAGTTAAAGCAGACCATGTATATATGCACCTAATAGAAAGTGCTCCATTTAATATAGGTAAGAATAAAACTTATTACGGAGTGCCAGGTAATTTGGTTGCTTATGCTTGTAAACTTTCATTTCAACGAGGTGGCGAAGGTTATGTTTCATTTATTGCAAAGACACAACTAATTGAATATTACATAACAAGTTTGGGAGCGGTACATTTTGGAGGACACTTAATGGTAATAAATACAGAAACTGCATTAAAATTGATTAATAAATATTTTTAAAAAAATAAGATTATGGGATTGATAAAAGAACCACTTGAAGTTGACTTTGTAGTTGACCCAAGACCATTGACAAAGCAAGAAGAAATTGCGATTAGTGAATTTATAAAGGCAGACAAAGCAAAAAGAGCCTTGCTGGAAAAAAGACATTCCAATAAGACAAAGTCCGTAATTAGGACAAGAGAAAAAGAGCCAGCTTAACAAGCACGACAGCTAACAACTAGTTTTTCGTTGCGCCCCTTAGGGCATGCAATGAAAAACTAGTTTAACGAAACATACGGTAGCCCTTACAATCCTCTATTTATTATGGAGTTGTCGTTTGTGTTACTCTTGGTTTAGTAGGCAGTTTTGGCTGCTGCTTTTTTGACTGGTTGGTTTGTTATTCAGTTTTGGTTGCATACGAAAATAATTACGCAATTCTACTTTCTTTTAGCAGTAGTTTCGGACGTAAAACTATGGGATAATTGAGCAAGAATTAAGCAATTGAACAAGAATTAAGCAATTGTCCATCGGCAGACCGAACATTATTGTCAAGCACCTTCCCAAACACTCATTCGTTAGCAGCAAGGCTAACAGACCGCACAACTAACTGAAACTTTAATATAAATAAACAGACAACAGTTATTTTTGAACTAACATTTTTATTTCTCCGAAAATAGAAAGAAGTATAATTCTAATTGAATAAAGACTCAACAGACACAACTTCAAATTTCGCATTCCACTCTTTTATTTGTTCAAGAATCGGCAAAAATGCCAACCCTTTTTCTGTGAGTGAATATTCAACTCTTGGTGGTAATTCTTTGTAAGCTACTCTATAAACAATACCATCTTCTTCTAACTCTTTAAGCTGTTCCGTCAATACTTTTCGAGTAATATTTGGAATAATTGCATCCAACTGTCCAAATCTAACAGTTCTTTTCTGAATCACATTTAGAATAATAGGCTTCCACTTGTTACCTATTGTGCCTATTGCCCTTGTAAATGGGCAATTTGATTTACAAAATTTATCATCTCTCATTTCACTATTTTTTATGTTTTATAAAAGTAGTTACCCAAAGGGTACTAGAAAGAACAAAATTAGTATATTTTAGAAACTATTGAAAGCATCTTTGCGAAACAAATTAAAAAATAAGTAAATGAGTAAATTAAAAAACAAAGTAGCAGTTATTACAGGAGGTAATAGTGGCATTGGGTTTGGCATTGCCCAAGAATTTAAAAATGAAGGTGCGAAAGGAGTTATTGTAGGTAGGAATCAGAAAACTTTAGATAGTTCTGTGGCTTTACTTGGCGATAATTTTATAGCCATAAATGCTGATGTAACCAACCTTGACGACCTTGAGATGGTTTTTAAAGAAACCTCTGAAAAATTTGGCAAAATTGATGTGATTGTAGCCAATGCAGGTGCTGGAACAGTAGGAACTGTTGCAACTATTAGTGAAGCAGAGTATGACAAAACAATGGATTTAAACCTGAAAGCTGTTTACTTTACTGTTAACAAAGCACTGCCTTATATGAATGATGGTGGTTCTATTGTTCTTATTGGGTCAAATGCAGCACATAGGGCATATCCAAATTTCACGCTTTATGGTGCTGCAAAAGCGGCAGTAATCTTTTTTGCAAAAGCGTTTTCAAGCGACCTTTTAGGTAGAAAAATCAGAGCAAATGTAATAACACCAGGCACAACAGATACGCCAGCATTTGAAAAGTTTGTTCCCTTAGAGCAAATTGAAGCTATAAAAAAACACTTTGCAAGCGAAATGCCGATAGGCAGAATTGGGCAGCCATCAGACATTGGTAAAACAGCCGTATTCCTAGCATCTAACGAATCTTCATTTATACTTGGTGCTGAAATCCTTGTTGATGGAGGTATGAGCTATTTGGCTAGATAAATCATAATCAAAAATATTTTAAAAAATAAAAAAATGAGTAAATTAAAAAACAAAGTAGCTGTAGTTACAGGGGCAGCAAAAGGTATTGGTGCAGGAATTGCAAAGGCATTCGCCAAGGAAGGTGCAAAGGTTGTTGTTCATTATGCTTCAAGCAAAATTGAAGCGGAGAAAGTGGTAAAATTCATTACTGATAACGGAGGAACAGCCATTTCGGTACAGGGCGATATATCAAAAGAAGCCGACGTAAACAGGCTGTTTGAAGAAACCAAGAAAGCTTTTGGTACTTTGGACATTTTAGTGAACAATGCTGTCGCCCAAGGGTTTGCACCAATCGAGCAAGTATCTACTGAAATTTTCCAAAACGCCTTTAATGTTAATGTTTTAGGTCCAATCCTTTCAATTCAGGAAGCTTTAAAATTGTTTAGCAACAATGGAGGCAATATTATCAATATTAGTTCTGGGGCAAGTAAAATGCCTTTACCAATGGCTTCCTTGTACTCTGCAACAAAAGCGGCATTAGACGCTATAACCGTAGCTCTGTCAAAAGAATTGGGAGCAAAAAACATTCGTATTAATTCAATTTTGCCAGGTGCCACCGATACAGAAGGTGCTAGTAGTGTGGGAGTAACCAAAGGCAGTGAGTATGAAAAGATGTTCATTGAAAAAACACCGCTTGGTCGCAGAGGTCAGCCAGAAGACATTGCGAAGGCTGCCGTATTTCTTGCTTCCGACGATGCTGCTTGGATTACAGGTGAGCAAATCTCAGTTTCGGGTGGTATGTATGGTTTTTAGTAAACTATAAATTCATACTTTGCACAAGTAATCGGCTGACAAACCTTTTGCTTGTGCATTTTACTTTGATAAATGAAAGCCCAGCAGGTAACACGGGTTTGGCATTATTGGGGCTTTAGTACTAGGCTTAACATTTGTAGTTTCTATGAACTTTTGTACTAAATCTGAACTTTGGCACTACTATTTCCCCACCTTAGCAAAGCCCAAAACCGTTGGCAGCAATTTTTCCAAAACACTCGATACCTTGAAACGTATTTAATTATTGTAACGAAGTTTTTATTTTGACATTTACCAATATTTGGTATTTTTTACAAAAGATTTTATAAAATGAAAAATACATCAATATCACTCGGTAATTATTTTGACAATTTTGTAAGCAGCCAAGTTTCAGGTGGACGATATAAAAACGTTAGTGAAGTAGTTAGAGCGGGACTTCGACTTTTAGAAGATGAAGAAAGTAAAGTCATAGCGTTAAAAAATGCAATTCAAAAAGGACTTGAAAGCCCAAGAGTCGAAAACTTTGATTTTGACGCACATTTGACCAAACTAAAATCTTCAAAATGCAAAACATTAAGACAAGAAGCAATTGATGATTTAAATGACATTTGGAACTACACAAAAACTCAATGGTCAGAGAATCAAGCTGAAAAATATTATCAAACAATTAAATCTTCGTGTAAGCTAATAGCTGAAAATCCAAATATTGAAAAAAGCTAAAATAAAATTAGTAGACATTTGTTTGGACTTAAAACAGGTAAACATATAATCTTTTATAGCATATTAGCAGGAGTTGAAATAGAAGTCATTAGAATTCTTCACGAAAGAATAGAAATGATTAATCAATTAGCTGAATAAAACGGCTACCAACTCAAACTTCGATAATTCCAATTAAATTTGTTCCATGAAATTTGTAGATATAACTAATGACATAGCATTCAGAAAAATATTTGGGAATGAAGGCAAGAAAAAGTCTCTGATTTCATTTTTGAACGCTGTCATTGACTTTCCTATGAATGAGCAAGTTGTTGATGTTGAGATAACCAACCCATATCAATTGGGTAAACTTAGTGGTGGAAAATCTACAATTGTTGATATTAAGGCAAAGGACGAAAAGGGAAATGTTTTCATTGTGGAAATGCAAATTGCCGAATTCGAGTTTTTTCATAAAAGGATACTACACTTCACAAAGCTATGTATCACAAATTGACAAAGGGGTTGAATACAACAGATTGAAGCCTGTATACTTCATCAGTATACTTGAGTTTGAAATAGGACAGAACCCAAACTATTTCAGCAGACATAAAGTGTTAGACATTGAAACCAAAGAACAGGTCATAGCGGATGTTGAGTTCAACTTTATTGAATTGCCAAAGTTCGACAAGAAAATTGACCAATTGGAAACAAGCATAGACCAATGGACTTATTTCATCAAGAATGCCGAAAATCTGAGTTTGATACCCGAAAGTGTAAAAGACGAAGGATTAAAAGAAGCAGACTCGGAAGCAGACAGACGAAATTGGACAAAGCAAGAGTTGGAAGACTATGAAAGGGCATCAATTAAGGAACGTGACGAAATAGGCAGGATTGAGTTTGCCGAAAAAAAGACAAAACTTGAAATGGGAAGATTAATGAAAGCTGAAGGAGAACCAACTGAAAAGATAATGAAATACACTAGTTTGACCGAAGCTGAAATCGAAAAGCTCTGATTTAATGCACTTCTGCCAACAACTAGGTTTTCGTTACGCCCGGGGGGCATGCAATGAAAAACCTGTTGAACGAAACCAACTGTAGTCCTTCCAATCCTCTTTTATTATGGAGTTGTCGTCTGTGCTACTCTTGGTTTTGTAGGCAGTTTTGGAAGCTTTTTTTTGACTGGTTGGTGTGGTATTCAGTTTTGGTTGCAGACGGAAATAATTACGCAATAGTACTTTCTTTTAGCAGTAGTTTCGAACCTAACACCATGAGAAAGTAGAGCAAGAATTAAGCAATAGTCCATCGGCAGACGGAACGTTCTTGCCAGCCACAGTCGCAATACCCGATCGTTGGCTGCTACTTTGAAACCCGAATTTCAGAATGGGGCAAGCAGAGAAAATTAGAATGTTATTGATGTGAATAAATTTGATTCAATAGTTCTTTAAATTTGAAAAATTCTTAGTGCAATAATTACTTGTATTAGTTGAATTGAAGGTTTCAAAGACAAAAAATGCAGACTCTGTTTCTTTGCGAAATTTGTATTCCAAATAAATCAGCTAGGACGATGGGGCTTTCAACAACTGAGTTCATTAAATTAACCGGACTTTCTGAAAATGATAACCACAAGATAATCTAACGCATTACTACCATTGAACTTTAAAGTATAACTTAATTTCAAGATCAATAAATGGAGTAAATTCAACCACCTTTTATGGGTTCCCTATTTGCTTCCTTAAAACAAAACTCTTTTACTAAATATAGTTACCATCAGGCCTTTATACGGAAATATTTGAGTTCTTTAGGGTAAAATTATGCTCAACAATTAATTCCAATTAACCTACTAAGAATGAAAATTGCGCTTGTTCAAGTGATAATTTCATTAGCATTTACTCATTAGTTGAGATAAAAACGATAAGCCCATCTATTTATTTACATTTGCGCCTCCTGTTGAAAAAACAGCAAGAAATACAATTATGGCAAAACATGCATTTGACAAGTTTATTGGCAACGAACCCACTGGTGCCAAAAAGAAAGAAATGATTAAAGTGGAAAAGCGAATGGCCAAAAAAGAGGCTCAAGCTATTGGAGAAAAAAAGCGTAGAGAAATGTGGGAAAAGAAACATGGCGTTGTTTCGGAAAGACCAGTTACACCATCTAAACCCAAAAACACCAGAGAAGAACCAAGGAAAAAGAAAGAAGAAGCAAAAACTCCAGTTGAAAATAGTCCTCGTTTTGGCAAACGTCCTATTAAAAGAACTGCCGAAATAGACGAAAGTAAGCCATCAATCGGGGCTGATAAACAAACAACTAAAGAAGGAGAATCGCCTAAAAAGTTTTCTAAAAAGTACGTGACTAGCAATAGCGATAAATACTTTAAAGGTGACCATACATTAAAAGCAGAAAAAGGCGGAAAAAAAGTAGATAGTGAAGACGAAAACATGCCCCTGAACAAATTTGTAGCTTATGCTGGCGTTTGTGGCAGAAGAGAAGCGGCTGCATTGGTAAAGGAAGGTACAATAACTGTTAATGGTGATATTGTTTATGAACCTGGCTATAAGGTTTTGACAACAGATGAGGTAGTTTATAAAGGGAAAAAACTAGTATTGAAAAAGAACCTAGTTTACATTTTATTGAATAAACCAAAGGACTATATCACTACTTCTAATGACCCTGAAGGAAGAAAAACGGTGATGGATTTATTGAAAGATGCTACAAAAGAGCGGATTTATCCAATTGGCCGGTTAGATAGAAACACTACCGGTGTGCTGCTGTTGACTAATGATGGCGAATTGGCTCAGAAACTTACCCACCCCGGCTATCAGGTAAAAAAAGTGTATGCAGTAAAGTTAGATAAGCCTGTTACTAAGAAAGATTTTGAAAGTATCCTTTCTGGGATTACATTAGAAGATGGTACTATTCAGGCTGATGGATTGGCTTATGCTGATGCAAAAGATAAAACACAAGTGGGGATTGAAATACACAGTGGTAAGAACAGAATTGTACGCCGCATTTTTGAACATTTAGGTTATGAAGTAAAATCGCTAGATAGAGTGATGTTTGCAAACCTTACAAAGAAAAATGTGGAACGTGGCACTTGGCGTTTTTTGCAAGAGAAAGAAGTTAGGTTACTCAAACACATGAACCAAAGCTTTTTAAAGAAAAATAAAGAGACAGAAATACCTACAGATTTAGACATATAAGTGACAGATAAGATGAAGCTTGATATTTTATTGGATAATGAATGGTTTATTGTACTCAATAAACCATCTGGTATGCTTTCTATTCCAGATAGGATGCAGAGTGAAGTGTCGTTGAAGGACATTTTGATTGAAAAATTTGGTAGCATATACACCGTTCACCGACTAGATAAAGACACGAGTGGCATTATCGTTTTTGCAAAAGATGCAGAGACGCATAAAACCCTGTCACTATTGTTTGAAGGAAGAGAAGTTAATAAACATTATGTAGGATTGGTAAACGGCACTTTATATAACAACGAAGGAAGCGTTATTGAACCGATAATGGAACACCCAGCAAAGAATGGAACAATGGTTGTTCATGCCAAAGGGAAACCATCGCATACTGATTATGAAGTACTGGAATCTTTTGGCATTTATTCTTGGGTAAAGTTTCAGATTCATACGGGTAGAACCCACCAAATAAGGGTTCATTCTAAACATATAGGAAACAGTATTGCTTGTGATTCACTTTATGGAGATGGAAAGCCTGTTTTGATTTCAGCTATTAAAAAGAAATATAATCTAGCAAAAAGCGAGGAGGAGGAACGACCTATTTTATCTAGATTGGGCTTACATTCTTATAAACTACAGTTTGAGTTTAATGGTCTTGAATATGAACTAGAGGCAGATCCGCCAAAGGATTTGAGAGCATTGCTGCAACAACTAAGAAAATGGAAGAAAGGATAGGGTAAAATGCCCTATTCTTCCCCTATTCCATTTTTACCAAACTTTTTAATGATACCCCTACCGCTGTCTCTGATGAAAGCAACAATCTCGTCTCTTTCATCGGTAGCAGTAATTTCTTCTTCAATATAATCTATTGCTTGGGTAGTATTCAAACCACGACTATAGATGGTACGATATATTTCGAGAATATGATTGATTTGGTTTAACGTAAAACCTCTTCTTTTTAAACCTACACTGTTAACTCCACCATAGCTTAGTGGATTTCTAACAGCTTTAATATAAGGAGGTACATCTTTGCTAACCAAACTGCCTCCTGCAACAAATGTATGTTGCCCAATATGAACGAACTGATGCACAGCACTTACACCACCAATGATTGCCCAATCGCCAATAACTACATGCCCTGCTAGTTGAACGCTGTTACTCAAAATACAATTATTTCCAATTATGCAATCATGAGCAACGTGGCAATAAGCCATTATCAAGCAATTAGTGCCTATTTTGGTTTTTCCTCTATCGGAGGTCCCTCTGTTTACGGTAACAAATTCGCGAATGGTTGTATTATCGCCTATTTCTACATAAGTTTTTTCTCCATTAAACTTCAAATCTTGTGGAATAGCACCTATTACAGCACCTGGAAATATTCTACAATTCTTTCCAATGCGAGTACCTTCCATGATAGTAACATTACTACCAATCCAGGTTCCTTCACCAATTACTACGTCTCCGTGAATTACGGTAAAAGGATCAATTTTAACGTTAGATGCTACTTTAGCATTTGGATCAATGTATGTGTAAGGATGCGTCATCCGATTATTTGTAAGTTTTGCGGTTAATAACATCTGAATTTATTGTCAACCACATTAATAAAAACAATGCCAAAAATTGATAATTCTAAATTTAATACATAAAACAAACCAAAAACCTATTAGCTTCTTCTAACAACTTGTGCAACTAAATCTGCTTCTGTGGTTATTTTCCCATTTACATATACTGTTCCATGCATACTGCAAATTCCCCTTCTGATAGGTTCTATAAGTTCCATTTTAAGAATCATCGTATCTCCTGGAATTACTTTTTGTTTGAACTTACAATTATCTATTTTTAGGAAATAAGTATCAAATTGTCCTTCAGGCATTAGATTAATACATAATATACCACCTGTTTGTGCAAGTGCTTCAATCTGCAAAACCCCTGGCATTACAGGATTGTTCGGAAAATGTCCTTGAAAAAACCACTCGTTAAAAGTTACGTTCTTGATACCTATAATATGCTTATCAGAAATCTCTGTCACCTTGTCTACCAATAAAAAAGGAAAACGGTGAGGCAAAGTTTTTTCAATCTTTTCTAAAGTAAAAACAGGCGGCAATGAAGGGTTATAAACTGGTATATCTTT
Organism: Chitinophagaceae bacterium; assembly: GCA_947447825.1. Taxonomy (GTDB): domain Bacteria; phylum Bacteroidota; class Bacteroidia; order Chitinophagales; family Chitinophagaceae; genus Parasediminibacterium. The sequence continues at coordinate 18,054 of CANFLL010000062.1, forward strand.
TAATTGCTTAGTTTTTTTGATGTATTGTTTGATTTTTTTTGCAAATGCAACATTGGTGCTATGTCCAGGTCTGTTTGCCAGCACTCTCCCTTTAATTGGAAAACCAATTAAAGCTAAATCTCCAACTACATCTAATAGTTTGTGTCTTGCTGGCTCATTAGGAAAACGAAGCTCAAGGTTGTTCAAATAACCTTCTGTTTTAACTTCAATTTTGTCACGATTAAACACTTTGGCTAGTCTAGTCATCTCGGCATCAGAAACCTGTTTGTCAACAACAACTATAGCATTATTTATATCTCCACCTTTAATAAGATCATGTTCTAGCAGCATTTCTAGTTCATGCAAAAAGCAGAAAGTTCTGCAGGGAGCAATTTCATTTTTAAAATCTTGCATTCTTTTCAGGCTTGCATGTTGTGTACCTAAAACAGAACTATTAAAATCGATAAGTGTAGTTATTTGATAATCAGCAGCAGGAAGAACCACCATTTCAACTCTTTTCCCTTCATCATATAGGTAGATATTTTCATCTATTGTAAACCAAACTTTAGCAGCATCTTGTTCTGATACACCAACTTTTTCAATGAGTTCTACAAATGGCTGTGAACTTCCATCCATTATAGGAATTTCCGGTCCATTTATTTCAATCAACACATTGTCTACACCCATTCCTACCAAAGCAGCCAAGATATGCTCAACTGTACTAATTTTTATATCCCCAGATTGTAGAGTAGTTCCTCTACTTGTGTCAGTTACTAAATCACAATCTGCTTTTATTAGTGGTTGATTTGGTAAATCTATTCTCTTAAATTGAAATCCAAAACCCACAGCAGCAGGCTTTAAAGTCATATCTACCAAAATCCCGGTATGCAATCCAGTACCTGTTATTTCAATTGAATTTCCTAAGGTATGTTGCTTGTCGGGGTTAAAATGTATATCCATTAAAATTAATTTTCAAAGCGGCAAAAATAAGCGTTGAATTAAGCTTTCCTAAAAATGTTTTCAAAACTAGATTTTAAAGTGTATTTAACAAGCTTTAAAACGATCATTTACGAACGAACTTCTGATGAAATTACAGTTAGGTTGTCAAAAAAAGTATGTTTTATAAATTTAGAGAATTGCCTTTTGCATTAAAATAAAATCTTGATTATGGATGGGAGATCTTATCGTGCTATTTCAATTAAGGCAGCCACTCAATAAAGAGGGCTGCCTTTGTGGAAATGATTCGGAAAGTAAATTTCACACCCCACGCATGAAAGACCCTTCCTTTTAGGATTTTGCAAATCTAAAGATTTAATTACACCAATTACATTTTAAGTGCAAATAATATATAATCTTAAGGTAAGTTTAATTATTGCACTTTTGCATTGGTTAGATTTCTACTTTACACAAATTTTAATTATATGTCAACAGTTGAGAAAAAAATAGACATTGCCATTTTTGCTTCTGGTGCAGGAAGCAATGCAAAAAAAATAATTGAGTATTTCAGAAACTCTGCTAAGGTAAATATAGCTTTAGTGGTGTGCAATAAACCAGCAGCCGGAGTTGTAGAAATAGCCAATAAAGAACTAATACCTTTGTTACTAATAGACAAAGAAACCTTCTTTAGAGGCAATGCTTATATTCCTCAATTAATTGAAAAGGGCATCAATTTTATTGTACTTGCAGGTTTTCTTTGGAAAATACCTCCAATATTAGTTGCCGCCTATCCCAATAAAATAATAAACATCCATCCAGCTCTTTTGCCTAAATATGGAGGAAAAGGAATGTATGGACACTTTGTTCATGAGGCTGTTATTGCTAATAAAGAAATTGAAAGCGGCATTACCATACATTTTGTTAATGAAAAATTTGATGATGGAGCAACTATTTTCCAAGCAACTTGCCCTGTTTTACCATCAGACACGCCTGATACACTTGCCCAAAGAATACATCAATTGGAACATACACATTTTGCAAAAATTATAGAATCTATTGTTTAAGGTCACGATATTATCGCTATTTTTTACCGATTTTATTTACTATTAGCCTTCATTAATTATCTAGTAACGATCACACCTTTACTTTTACCTAAAATAATATATTAATTATGAAAAGAATTTTGCTTGTTTTATTGGTAGCAATTACTGTTTGCGAGGTTGTAACTGCACAAACCAAACAGGGAACAATTAATTATGAAAGAAAAATTAATCTTTGGAAAAGAATCAGAGATGAACAAAGAAGGGCTAACGTTCCAGAATTCAGAACTACTAAGCATGTACTAACCTTCAATGATACAGTTTCACTTTATAAAACAATTAAAGAAGAAGATGAAATTAATCCATTTGAAGGTGGTGGTGAAGGACGTGGCTTTGGCGGCGGTGGTGGAAGGGGCAGAATGTTTGGTAGTAATGATGGCGACTTATTTAAAAATTTCTCAACAGGAATGTCCATTCAAGCTACTGAACAAAGTGGTAAAGACTTTTTAATTAGTGATACCATTAAAAACCAACCTTGGAAAATTACTGGCGAAACCAAAACTATATTAGGCTTCAACTGCCACAAAGCTACTCTTAAACAGAAAGGCGGATTTGGTGGTGGTGGATTTGGAGACAATGGTGGTAACCGTAGAAATAGAGAACTTCCTCCAGATATGCAAGCCCCTCCTGCTACAGATACCACAAAAAGAGTTCCTCAAGAAATTGAAGTAGTAGCTTGGTTTGCTGATAAAATACTAGCTCAAGTGGGACCAGATAATTATGGCCAATTGCCTGGTGCAATTTTGGAAGTTAATATCGATAATGGTTTTATGGTATTTACTGCAACCGAAATAAAAGATTTAAAGTCTCCTAAGGATTTAAAAGAACCTAAAAAAGGTAAACCAGTTACTAGAGCCGAATTTAGAAAAATGATGATGGATTTAAGACAACACTTTGGCAATGCTGTTCCAGAGCCAAGCAACTAATAGAAACTGACATAGTAATACATTGTCGTTTAGTTTAATTTTTAAACAAAGGAAGGCTTCGCTCTAAGTGAAGCCTTCCTTTGTTTATATCTATCTATTTAACAACTGACCTCATTTAGTTTGCTTGAAAAACCCATTGCTGTAGCCTTTTATGAATATTGATTCTTACAAACTACAAAAAGTTCCTTTACTCTTTTGGTTATATATTTGAGCAATAGAACGATAAAAATGAAAAAAATTGCTTTCATACTCTACATTAGCTTTTGTGTAAACATACTACTTGCACAAAAGCCAGTATCCATAAAACCAAGAATCTTAATCAGCACCGATATTGGTGGCAGCGACCCCGACGATAACCAATCGATGACGCACCTACTGATGTACAACGAAAAGTTTAACATAGAAGGACTTGTTTCATCGCCATCTTATGGTAATGGAAGTAAGGAAGAGATTTTCAGGATGATTGATTTATACGAAAAAGACTTACCCAAATTAATTCAGCATCAAAGTGATTTAGCAACCCCCAGCTATTTACGGTCAATAACCAAGCAAGGTCGTCATGGAAATGCCCCCTACATCGGTTATACAGCGTCTACAGAAGGTTCTAATTGGATTATTAAATGTGCTAAAAAGAAAAGTAAACAACCACTTTGGGTTTTAGGTTGGGGTGGTCTGGAAGATGTTGCTCAAGCACTGCACGATGCGCCCGAAATTGCTGAAAAGATTCGGATTTATTGGATTGGTGGTCCTAATAAAAAGTGGAGTGCTAACAGTTATGCCTACATCGTTGAACATTTTCCTAACCTTTGGTTTATTGAAGTGAATGCTTCTTACTACGGGTTCTTTTCAAACAGTAATGCGTTGGATAGTGTGAAAAGTTCCGATTATTACAACAAATACATTCAGGCTGCTGGTTTTTTGGGCAAGGATTTTAAAAACTATTATAAAGGCGATGTAAAAATGGGTGATACGCCATCATTGCTTTACATGATGGATGGCGACCCTAATAACCCTTTGCGAGAAAGTTGGGGTGGCAGTTTCGATAAGACAAATCATAGTTCTCGAGTTGTTTTTAATCGCCTAACAAACATCACTGATACTGTTGCTTTTTGCTCAGTTGTGGAGTTTCATTTAAGAGGACCAGAAATTAATATCCCAACAGACTCAGTTTGTTTTTGGATGGAAACTACGTATAAAAATAGTGTACAAAAGTGGTCTGGATATTACTTAGGCAATGGAGAATACGCCATTAAATATGTTCCGAAGCAAGCAGAAACATTGCATTATAAATTCAATTCCACTATCCCTAATTTCCCTATTCAGGAAGGAACATTGGTAGTAGAAAACTTGTGGCCGGGCAAACCAAATGCTACCGATTTTCGGTTAGGCAATAATTGGTACACCGATAAAGCCGAGGCTACTTTGTTTGATGGTAAGATTCAAGGTGGGAAAACCATCCAAAAATGGAGGCACGATATTTTGCTGGACTGGGCTAAAAGATGGGAATGGTTGAAATGATTCTATTTCTAAGGTCGTTTTTGTCGCTACCAAGACCTTTTTTGTCGTTACCAGTAAAAGGCAAGTAGCTACCTTAAAATTATCGTAACTCTTAAGGGGTTATTTACCCCATAGAGTTACCCCCTTTGTAACATAAAACCTTTCAACTATTGCTTCTGTATATTGTTTCTATTTACTTTTATGCTTTTTAAGACTATAACTTTTCTATTTCATGAGTTTCAAGAAGCTTAGTTCTACAATCTGTATTATAGGTGCTGGTCCTGCGGGAGCTGCTACTTCTATTTTCTTGAGCAAAAAAGGAATAGAACACATTATTGTGGATGCAGCGGTTTTTCCTAGAGACAAAACTTGTGGTGATGGACTCGATCTGAAAACATTGCGGATGTTGAACCACATTGACCGAGACATCATACCCAATGAATTACTAAATAATGAGCACTTCACGGTTTCTAGTGGTGTTCGGTTTATTTCTAAAAAAGGCGTTAACAGCGACTTTGTTTATAAACAACCAAAAGGACAAGAAGATAGATTCCCATTTTTAGTAGCAAAAAGATTTCATTTTGATAACTTTTTGATTGGTAAAATAGATAGAAAAACTGCCGACTTCAGACAAGGAACTAAGGTGAAAACCATAACTAAAGAAGAGGATAACTGGAAACTATTGGCAGAAGACAAAGACGGCGATGTGGAAATTACTTGCCAAATGTTGATTGGTGCCGATGGAGATCATTCCACCGTGTTACGTTATTTGGGAGATAGAAAAATTAATAGAAGACATTATTTCAGTACGGTGCGGCAGTATTGGAAAGGTATTGAAGGCATTCACGAAAAGAATTTATTGGAGGTATATTCTCCTAATGATATTCCTTGGAGTTATTTCTGGATATTTCCTTTGGCAAATGGTGAGGCCAATGTGGGCTATGGGATGACGAGTGAATATGCTAGTAAAAGAAATATAAACATCAGGGAATCTTTCAAACAATTATTGGCTAATGATCCAGCTTTGGCACATCGATTTAAAAATGCAGAGCCTTGCCAAGAGATTTATGGATGTGGCATTCCTGCTGCTTCTTTAAAAAGAAAAGTGGTAGGCGATGGTTGGTTACTAGTGGGCGATGCGGCATCGATTGCTTCACCAACAACGGCCGAAGGAATTGGAACAGGTATGATGACCGGCTACATTGCTGCTAGGTTTATGGAGAAAGCCTTAAAAGAAAAGAGCTTTAGTGAAGCCACGTTGGCTAACTACAGCCGTGAAATTTTTAAGCGAATGGAAGGAGAAATTAGTAAGTATAATTTGTTTCTTAAATTCCCTTACACCTACAGCTACATTGCCAATAACCTAATTGGAGACAACTTTTTTTGCCATTACTTCGTGAATAAACAATTTTCTCAATGGATTGAAACCTGTTATGAAAAAGAAGTGTTGGTTAATGTAGATTAAGGTGGTAGTAAGTAATAGGTTGTAGGTTATAAGTTGTACGTTATAAGTTGTACGTTTTAAGTTGTAGGTATTTAGTAAAAACACAGTGAATTAAGAGGTTCGCTACTTAAATTATTTATAGTAATATTATCTTTCACAAACAATCTTGCCATACGTTAAAGTTGTTTCACATTATCGAATTACTCATTCGATAAAAGTTATTACCTGCAATATGCCCTCATCTTTGTAACGAACAAATTAAATAGTATTAAAAGATGAACACTACTAATGATAGCATAAAGATTAGCTTTTTCTCTACAAAGCCTTATGATAAAGACTTTTTTAATGATGCGAACAAAGCTTTCAACTTTCAGTTGGAGTTTTTTGAAACACATCTTGGTCCGCACAGTGTAAATGTGGTGAATAATACACAAGTAGTCTGTGTGTTTGTGAATGATAAGATAACCACTGAGGTCATAGAAGTATTGGCAACTAAAGGAGTGAAGATTATTGCTCTGCGTTGTGCTGGTTTTAATAATGTGGAAATTGCTGCTTGCAAAGAAAAAGGCATTAAAGTTTGTAGAGTGCCTGCTTATTCACCAGAAGCGGTTGCCGAACATGCACTTGCATTGATAATGACCCTAAACAGAAAAACCAATAAAGCCTACAATCGTGTGAGAGAACAAAATTTTTCTTTGAATGGATTACTTGGTTTCAACGTTCATAACAAAACTGTAGGTGTTATTGGCACTGGCAACATTGGTCATGCGTTTTGTAAGATAATGCTAGGATTAGGTTGCAAAGTGATGGCTTTCGATCTGATTGCTAACAAGGATTTAGAAGCAATGGGCGTAACCTATCACCCGCTAGTTGAATTGTTGCAAAACGCAGATATCCTCTCGCTTCATTGTCCGCTAAACGAACAAACAAAGCACCTCATTAACGTAACTACTATTGCCTTAATGAAAAAAGGGGTAATGATTATTAACACTAGTCGTGGTGCATTGATTGATACTCATGCCGTAATTGTGGGATTGAAGAAAGCGCAGATAGGCTATCTCGGCATTGACGTTTATGAACAAGAAGATAAATTGTTCTTTAAAGATTTATCATCCGATATAATTCAGGATGATGACATTCAACGATTGATGAGTTTTCCGAATGTTTTGGTTACAGCCCATCAGGCTTTCTTTACCAAAGAAGCACTTGAGGAAATTGCTCATGTAACCCTTACAAATATTTTAGAACTCTCCGCAGCAAAGCCACTCAGCATAAAAGCAGCATTGTTGGTTTAGGATGAATCAGGTAGTGAGTAGTAAGTGAAAAGTAGAAAGGCAAAAGGCTGGAAGTATCTTTTCAACTTATTACTTTCAAATTTTTAATAAAACATTGATTTGAATATGAAAAAGTATTTGGGAATATTGGTTTCTTTTCTGTTTGCTATAAGCTTTCTTTCCTCTTGCGAGAAAGATACAAGTGCAGAAAGCTATACGCCTCCTGCTGTGGTCATTTCTCCATCTGTTCCTGTGGCAAAGGGAAGTTTGCAAGACAATGCGGGCAACTGCTCAAACATTACGGTACATGGAAGCTATGTGAAAGGAGTGGCACTAAATTCTACCAACTACATTACTGCTACGGTTTCTTTTACCGAAGCAGGAAAGTATAAAGTATATACCAAAACGGTGAATGGTTGCTGGTTTTCTACCGATTCGATGATAACTTCAGGAACAGGCTTGCAGACCATTACCTTAAAAGGAAATGGCACGCCTATCTCAGCAGACACATCTACTATTACCCTAACCTATCTTACAAGTACATGTTCTTTTAGCCTCATTACTTCCCCAGCACCACATGTATCTTCAGAAACAGACTATTTTCCAATGACAAACGGAAGCTATATTATTTACAAAAGAGATACTATAGAAAATAGGTATTCCATGACTCCTTTAAAATTTTCCTTTAATGGACTAACAGAAACAATCAATGGAAAAGTGTTTAAATTAGCAACATCCGATCAGCATGATACTAGATATTACAGAAAAGATGGGTTAGGGCATTATTATGAATATGCAAGAACATCATCTTCACCGCTTCCCGATTTAGAATACATGATGTTAGATGAAACGAAGAGTGTAGGGCAAAGTTGGCAAACAGATACAATCTATACTAAGTACGAAAACGTAGATTTAAAGTTGGTATTAAGATGTACAATTCTAGCAAAGAATGTTGCCTTTAACTATTACACCCCTTCACTAGATAGTACGATTGAAGTGGAAGAAAGGATTTTAGCTCGTGATTATCAAAATAATGATTATTCTAGTTTTATTCAGCCCACTTTAGCCTACTATACCAAAAAAGTAGGTTTGGTTGAATTCGATGCACCAAACTATAAAACTTATCTGCGCATAAAAGAATGGTATATTCAGTAATTACAAGTGGTTAATGTTTAGTGATTGAATCACTAAACATTAACCACTAAAAGCTCTTTACTAAACGCTCCTTTTATGGCACTCTAAACTTTATCACATTACTGAAAGCACTTACTCCCGCGGTACTTGTAACCACACAAACACATTGCATATCTGCACCAGAAGGTAATCCCGTTACCAATTCTTCTTTTTTACCGTTAATTAAAAGCAAACGGATGGCAACATCAGTGCAATACATCAAATCGCCACTTCGAGTAAGGGTATCCAAGTTGCTCCCAAATAGGTAAGTCACAGTTGCATGCTCTACTGTAATTCCTGCCGTAGTTAATAAAATAGAGCCAGCTTGTTTTTGTGGTGTAAAATCTAAAATAGGTTGACGGTTAATAGATGTTGGCGATGACTCTGCTTTTGTAGCGTCAAACCCTGCTGAAATAATAATTACAGAATCTCCATTGGCAATCAAATCAACAAGATTACCCCAATTGTCAATAAAAGTCTCCGCTACAATAACTGCTTTATCCACAGCATCAACTGTACCATCTCCTCCATCAGCGGCCGCTTTAAGAGCGGTTGTAATGGCATTAATTTTTTCTAACCCTAAAAGATAAGTAAACACTAGAGATGGATTTACAAACACACTTCCAGAAGCCGACATTTTGGCCTGAATATTCAGGTACATAATTACTTTTTTCTCTGTAGGGAGGCGTTTGAAGTTGCGCGCCACACTTTGTTTTCTATGCATATTGACCGTTTTAATTGGTGAACTCGGAAGCTAATCAACTAAAAGCACATACCTTCCAACTATATCTTTATTGGAAAAAGTTGTTTAACCTAAATTAAAAGGCTTTTAATAATTGTTCAATTTTAGCCTAAAATGTTACTTTGAGAGCTGAATCTGAATCGATGAAAGCTGTGTTTTACTAAAAGAAAGCTAACATTGAATCAATGAGAGTTGACATTGACTCAATGAAAGCTGACATTGACTCAATGAAAGCTGTCTTTCACTAAATGAGAGTTGTCTTTCACTCAATGAGAGCTAACATTGACTCAATGAAAGCTGACATTGACTCAATGAAAGCTGACATTGACTAAGAGAGAGCCAACATTGAATCAATGATAACCGTCTTCTACAAAATTGAGAGCCAACAAAAGGTAAGGAGACTTTTTAAAGGAGTATGTCCATACTTTTTGGGATTGATTAAATAAGGAAAAGCGATCTATCATTCTGTTTAAAAATATTATTCCCCTTGTCTTAACTTTTATAATTCCAAACTTTCAACTTCTTAGTTTCTATTTTCAGCTATTATCTTTCGACACTTGACTTTCGACGCTTAACTTTAAACTTTAGACTTTAGACTGATCACTAACCATTGAGGTCTCATGAAATAGGTTGACTCAAAGTTGGTTGATAACTTTTCAGAAAACGTATTTTTATGGAGGTAAAACTTCGAGAGGTGAGACATTTTAGTACCGAGTTTAAGAAAGAGAAAGTAGAGTTGCTAGCTGCGAAAAAGATAA